>JAOPVF010000073.1 GCA_025963195.1 Mycobacterium sp.
TCAGCACGTAATGCGAGTGGCCGCCGTGCTCGGAGACCATCCAGAACTGGTCGTCCACGACGCGCCCGCCGACCGCGGTGAGGCGCGGCTGACCTGACTTGCGGCCGATGGTCTCGAGCATGGTCACCGGCAGCTTCCTGCCGACCGGATTGACCATGAGACGCTGCACGGTGTGCACGATCCGTCGCTTGGTGGCTTGGATGTCCACGGAAATCACCTACCCCTGACTCGGTGTCCATCCGAGTCTAGGGCCGAGCGCCTCGGCGAGATCGGTGATGATCTGCCGGTAGTCGTCCTCGGCGAAGGTGAACGGCAGCGCGAACGCGACTTCGCTGGCCCGCTGGAAGCCGGCATGGTCGAACAGCTGATCGGCGAGTTCGTCGGACGTGCCGACGTAGTCGGGGGAGAACAGCATGCCGCGTGGACCTTGCGGGGTCTTGGTGCGCTCGAACCGGCTCGCCGCGTACTCGCGGTATCTGCGGATCTGGTCGTCGGTGGCGGAATCGGTCGGGATGACCACCAAACCCTGTGAGACACGCGCCCTTTCGGGCCGATCGTGGTTTGCAGCGAAGGCGGCACGGAACGCATCGATGTTCTGGCCCTGGATGGTGGCGAAGTCACGTGATTCGGTGCCTTCGGTGCTGACCACGGAGCTGGTCAGGTAGTTGATGCCCTGCTCACCGGCCCAGGTCGCCGACGACATGCCGCCGCCGTACCAGACCCGGTCGGCCAGTCCGGCCGAGTGGGGCTCGATGCGGTTGGTGAACTGCTCGATGCCGACGGTGCCCTCGAAGTCGCTGACCGGCTCACCGCGGAGGCCGTGCAGCAGCCGCAGTACGCGGTCCTTGGAGAAGTCCTCGACGTCGTGGGTGTTCGGATACAGCGCTTCGCGGTAGTGGTCGTAGAGCATCGGCGTGCCAACGGACACACCGGGATTGACCCGGCCACCTGACAGGATGTCCACGGTGGCGAGGTCTTCGGCCAGCCGGAACGGGTTCTCCAGACCAAGCGGGATGACGGCGGTGCCGAGCTCGATGCGCGACGTGCGCTGGCTGGCGGCCGCCATGATGGCCACCGGCGATGAGATGCCGGGCTGCAAGTGTCTGCAGCGCAGCCAGACGCTGTCGTAGCCAAGAGCCTCGGCGCGGTCGATCACCTCGAGCGTCTCCTCGAGGCCGGGTCCCGGATTCGCGGCGTCGAAGCGCCCGATGGTGAGGAACCCGAGCTTGTCGAGCGGTTCTCCGCGGCGCGGCATGACTCTCCTTGCGTCGAGATTGCACTCAGGGTCGTGATCCCTAGGAGATCACGACCCTGAGTGCAATGTGATTGTCAGGCTGCGACGGTGGCTGCCTCGGCGACGGGCTCAAGCGCCAGTGCGACGATCTCCGCGACGTCGGTCATGGGCTTGACCTCCAGCGCCTCGAGCACCTCGGCTGGCACGTCGTCCAGATCGGGCTCGTTGCGCTGCGGGATGAACACCGTCTTCAGCCCGGCCCGCTGCGCGGCGAGCAGCTTCTGCTTGACGCCGCCGATGGGCAGCACCCGTCCGTTCAGCGTGACCTCACCGGTCATGCCGACGTCCGCGCGGACCTGACGCCCGGTCGCCATCGACACCAGCGCGGTCACCATCGTGACGCCGGCCGACGGGCCGTCCTTGGGCACCGCACCCGCGGGCACGTGCACGTGGATCTGGCGGTCCAGCGCCTTCGGGTCGACTCCGAGTTGCTCGGCGTGGGCGCGCACGTAGGACAGCGCGATCTGCGCGGACTCCTTCATCACGTCGCCGAGCTGACCCGTCAGTTTCAGGCCGGGCTCACCGTCGTTCGCGTTCACCTCGATGAACAGCACGTCACCACCCAGACCCGTGACGGCAAGGCCGGTCGCCACGCCGGGCACCGCCGTGCGCTCCTCCGATTCCGGCGTGAAGCGCGGACGGCCAAGGTAGGCAACCAGATCTGGCTCGTCGATCGTCAGCGGCTCGCTGCTCTCGGCGAGTTTCGTGGTCGCCTTGCGCATCGCCTTGGCCAACAGCCGCTCGAACTGCCGCACACCTGGCTCGCGGGTGTAGTCGGCCGCAATCTTGCGCAGGGCATCGTCGGTGACGGTGACCTCGTCGGTGGTCAGCGCCGCCCGGTCCCGCTGCCTCGGCAGCAGGAAGTCTCGGGCGATGGCGACCTTGTCGTCCTCGGTGTAGCCGTCGATCTGGACCAGCTCCATGCGGTCCAGCAGCGCCGACGGGATGTTCTCGATCACGTTGGCCGTGGCAAGGAACACCACGTCGGACAGGTCGAGATCCAGATCGAGGTAGTGGTCGCGGAACGTGTGATTCTGCGCTGGGTCCAAGACCTCCAGCAGCGCCGCACTCGGGTCGCCGCGGTAGTCGGAGCCCACCTTGTCGATCTCGTCGAGCAGCACGACGGGGTTCATCGAACCCGCCTCGCCGATGGCACGCACGATCCGGCCCGGCAGCGCGCCGACGTAGGTGCGCCGGTGGCCGCGGATCTCGGCCTCGTCGCGCACGCCGCCAAGGGCGACGCGAACGAACTTGCGGCCCAACGCCCGTGCCACGGACTCACCCAGCGACGTCTTGCCGACGCCGGGAGGGCCTGCCAATGCCATGACGGCACCGGAACCGCGCCCGCCGACGACTTGAAGGCCGCGCTGCGAACGACGGGCCCGCACGGCCAAGTACTCCACGATGCGGTCCTTGACGTCCTCAAGACCGTGGTGGTCGGCGTCGAGGATCTCCCTTGCCGACTTCAGGTCGGTGGAGTCCTCGGTGCTGGTGTTCCACGGCAGGTCCAAGACGGTGTCCAGCCAGGTGCGGATCCAGCCGCCTTCTGGGCTCTGCTCGCTGGAGCGTTCCAGCTTGCCGACCTCGCGCATTGCGGCCTCGCGAACCTTCTCGGGAAGGTCGGCGGCATCGACGCGGGCCCGGTAGTCCTCGGAACCATCGGGTTCGCCCTCGCCGAGTTCCTTGCGGATCGCCGCCAATTGCTGACGCAGCAGGAACTCCTTTTGCGTCTTCTCCATGCCGGAGCGCACGTCGTCGGCGATCTTGTCGTTGACCTCGACCTCGGCCAGGTGGTCACCGGTGAGGTCGATCAACAGCCGCAGCCGCTCGCCGACGTCTTCGGTCTCCAACAGCTGACGCTTCTCCACGTCGGACAGGTACGACGCGTAGCCGGCCGTGTCGGCCAGCGCGGACGGGTCGGTGATCTTGTTCACCACGTCGACGATCTGCCAGGCCTCACGGCGTTGCAGCATCGCCAACAGCAGCTTCTTGTACTCGGCGGCGAGCGCCTTGGTGTCGTCCGTGACCTGGCCTTCGTCGACCTCAGTCACCTCAACCCATAGTGCAGCGCCCGGACCCGTGGTCCCCGACCCGATGTGGGCACGCTTCTCACCGCGCACGACGGCAGCCGCGCCACCACCGGGGACGCGGCCGACCTGCACGATCGACGCGAGCACGCCGTAGGTGGGGTAGCGGTCGTCGAGCCTCGGGGCAATCAGCAGCTTGCCGGATTCGCTGGCCTGAGCTGCGTCGACGGCGACACGGGCGGCGTCGTCGAGCTCGATCGGCACCACCATTCCCGGCAGGACGATCGGCTCGCTAACGAAAAGCACTGGCACAACACTCGACGTTGTCGTGGTTTCTGACATCAATCCTCCAAAGTTGAACCTTGTGGGCTCAACTCTGCGAGGCGCTTCTTTGTTCCCACTTGCTGCGTGCGCGATGCCCAATGAAGAACGTCGCGGCCATCAGCACCGCGATCAGAGCCAGCGACGCCACCGTGTTCACACCCTTCGCCACGTCGATGGACAGCGAGAAGATGATCCCGAGACTGATCAACATGCCGATGAGCAGACCGATGCCCCACATCGCTGACAGCAGAACGTGCACTCGATGGACGAAGGCCTCCTCGCCGGGTTCCTGCGGACCGTCGTCGCGCTGCGCACGCTCGGCGACCACCTGCGTCAGCGGCTTGCCGATCACACAAGAACCGAGGAAGACCAATGCGCCGATGCCGCCGACCAGGGTGTCGCCCGCCATCAGCATCCTGGCGCTGGACGTGGCCAGTCCGACAGCGAGGCTCAGACCGAAGTTCAGCATCAGGTACCCGGCGAACGGATCCAGCCGGCGCGCCTTGATTGCTTCGTAGCCGACCTTCAGCCCTGCGAGCACGGTCGCCGACAGCAGCGCGACGTACTCCGACGTGCCGAGTGCGCGTAAGCCGTAGTAGGCGATTAGCGGCGGCGCGACGTCGAGCAGGATTCCCCGCAAGATGGGGCCATTGGAGCGCTCCTTCTCAATCGGCGTCGTCGTTGCTGGCGTTGTCGGTTCCGTTGTGGCTGTCGTGTCGGGCAATCGCGGTGCCCCGCTGCCGGATTCGCTCATCGGTTCGACTATATGTGTACCGACTCGGCGTCCGCTGTGAGCCGCCGAGCCGCGTGGGAGGAATACCCTTACGGCTGTGCCCATCACAGCAGACACGGTCATCGCCGTCACGGGTGCCAGCAGCGGCATCGGGGAGGCGACGGCCCGTCTGCTCGCCGGGCGGGGGGCCACGCTCGTGCTTGGTGCGCGCCGCACCGACCGGCTGGACCGGATCGCCGCCGAACTGCGCGCCGATGGCGCCGCGGTGATCACCGCTGCCACCGACGTCGTCCGCCGCGAGGATCTGGATGGCCTGGTCGGGCGCGCCGTCGACGAGTTCGGCCAGCTCGACGTACTGGTCAGCAACGCCGGTATCAGCAAGATCGGGCCCATCGCGGACGGCGACGTCGACGGCTGGTCGGCGATGATCGACGTCAACGTGCGGGGCGTCCTGCACGGCATCGCCGCGGCGCAGCCGGTGTTCCGGCGGCAGGGCCGCGGTCACTTCGTCACCATCGTCTCGACGGCCGGCTTGAAGGTCGTGGAGAACATGGCGGTCTACGCCGCGACGAAGAACGCAGTGCGCACCATCATGGAGGGTGTCCGGCAGGAGTCGAGGGACGGTGTGATCCGCACGACGTCGATATCGCCGGGGTTCGTCCGGACAGAGCTCGACGGTTCGATCGACGATCCCGTGATGCGCGCCCAGATCCGCAGCAACATGGATGCCTTCGGTCTTCCACCGGAGGCGGTGGCCAGGGCTGTCGCGTTCGCCATCGAACAGCCGCACGACGTCGAGATCGGCGACATCACCATCCGCCCGACGGTTCAGGGGTAGCCAGCTCGAG
>JAOPVF010000076.1 GCA_025963195.1 Mycobacterium sp.
CGTCGGCGGCGGCGAGATCAGGTGTCAGTGTCATGCTTCGACTCCCGCTCGCTCCGGGCCTCGCTCGTCCCTCGCTACGATCCTCACTCGCGTTCGTCTCAGTGTCATGCCAGTCCCCTCGTGGTCCGCGTCGGTGGACGCACCCCTTGGATCGACGCGACCATTTCGAGTACGCGCCGAGTGGGACCGACCTCGTGCACGCGGAACATCGCAGCCCCTGCCTCGGCGGCCAATGCCGTCGCTGCCAGGGTGCCCTCCAGGCGTTCGGTCAACCCCACACCCAAAGTTTCCCCGACGAAATCCTTGTTGCTGAGAGCCATCAGGACGGGCCATCCAGTGTTTACAAGGTCTTTTACGTGGCGCAACAAACTAAGACCATGGTGAGTGTTCTTACCAAAATCGTGCGTCGGATCGATCAATACGGCGTCCCGCGCGACGCCGGCAGCGACCGCGCGTTCGGCAGCCGAGGTGACTTCGGCGATCACGTCGTCGACCACACCGCGCTCCGACACCCCGTACTTCACCCGAAAGGGCCTCGTCCGCGGGGTCGCGCCACCCGTGTGTGAGCACACCAAACCCGCCCCGAACTCGGCCGCGACGTCGGGCAACCCCGGATCAGCCCCCGCCCAGGTGTCGTTGATCAGGTCGGCACCGGCCGCGCAGGCCTGTTTGGCCACCGAAGCGCGCCAGGTATCGACGCTGATCAGCTGGTCGGGGAAGGTGCCGCGGAGCCATTCGATGAACGGAACGACGCGGAGGGTCTCCTCGTCGGCGTCCACGTCGCTACCTGGGCCTGCCTTGACGCCTCCGACGTCGATGACGTCGGCACCGTCCTCGACCGCCCGGTGCGCGGCCGCCTTGGCCGCGTCGTCGGTGAACGTTGCGCCGCGGTCATAGAACGAGTCCGGTGTCCGGTTCACGATCGCCATGATCATCGCGCGATCGGCCGCGACGGGTCGGCCCAGAAACGTCGCGTGCACGCCTACCAGGCTACGGGCGTGCGATTTCGTGGTGCTCAGTTGCGGTGAGCGCAGCCCAACACGCCGAAGTCGCTAGGACTTGGGGCGTTTCCCGTCGACGACCTCGGCCGGGTATTCGTCGTAGAACGGCACGTAGCCCTCGTCGCGGCCCGACAACACGTACAGCGGGTCCTCGACCTTGGTCTCGCCGGCGCCGTAACCCTCCTTGCGCAGGTCGACCTTCTGGCTCTTGAACGTCGACGTGTGCGCGAGGGTGTCGACGACCCGCACGAACAGCGGCACCGCGTAGGCGGGCAGATGCCCGTAGGCGGCCGAAGCCAGCGCCTTGCCGTCGAACTCCCCGCCCTCCTTGAGCTGGATGGCCACCATGCCCGCGCGGCCGCCCGCGCCGGGGACCTCGACGCCGAACACCGTGGCTTCCTCCACCTGAGAGTCGGTCGACACCGCGGCTTCGACCTCCGTGGTGGCGACGTTCTCGCCCTTCCACCGGAACGTGTCACCAAGCCGGTCGGTGAACGCCGCGTGGCCGAAGCCCTGCGAGCGCATCAGGTCGCCGGTGTTGAACCAGACATCGCCGTCCTTGAATGCGTTGCGGACGAGTTTCTTCTCGGTGGCGGACTTGTCGGTGTAGCCGTCGAAGGGCTGGAAGCTGCTCACCTTGGACAGCAGGAGGCCCGGCTGTCCCGGCTTCACCTTGTGGACGCGACCGTCCTGATCGCGCTTCGGTTCGCCCGACTCGTCGTCGTACTCGACGAAGGCAATGGGCGATGGGCAGATACCCGTGGTCTTGTCGAGATTGAACACGTTGAGGAACGCGGTGTTGCCCTCGCTGGCGCCGTAGAACTCGCAGACCCGCGCGATGCCGAACCGGTTGGTGAACTCATCCCAGATGGCCGGGCGCAACCCGTTGCCCGCGATGACCCGCACGCGGTGTTTGCGGTCGGTCGGCTTGGGCGGCTGGTTGAGCAGGTAGGCGCAGATCTCGCCGATGTAGACGAAGGCCGTTGCGTCGTAGCGGATGACATCGTCCCAGAACTTCGATGCCGAGAACGACTTGCCTAGCGCCAGCGTCGATCCCGAGTTGAGCACCGACGACAGCGCGACCGTCAGCGCGTTGTTGTGGTAGAGCGGCAGGCAGCAGTACAGGGTGTCGTCGGTGGTCAGTCGCATGCCGAGCCCACCGAAGCCGGCCAGTGCGCGCAGCCACCGGTAGTGCGTCATCACGCTTGCCTTCGGCATGCCCGTCGTGCCCGACGTGAAGATGTAGAACGCCTTGTCCTTGGCCAGCACCGCGGCCGTGGTGGCCGGGTTGGTGGTCGGCGCGGTGGCGGCGAGCTGCTCCAACTGGTCGACGGTCATCAACCCGGTGGTGTCGGCGCCGCTCTCGCCGATCGGCTCGATGAGATCGGTCTCGGACACCACTGCCCGTGCGCCGAGCAGTCCGATGCTGTGCGCCAGCACCTTGCCGCGCTGGTGATGGTTCAACATCCCGGCAACGGCACCGCACTTGACCACGGCGAGCATCAGCAACACGGACTGTGGCGAGTTTCGAAGCATGACACCGACCACGTCGCCGTGTCCGACGCCGCGCGCGGCGAGGACGGCGGCGTAGCGGTTGACCGTCTCGTTGGCCTCGCGGTAGGTCAGTTGCTCGTCGCCGAACTTGATGAAGACCTTGTCGGCGTAGCGGGCGGCACGGTCCTGGAACACCTTGCCGATGGACGTCTTGGCCGTCGGCCGTGCCCCGAATCCGGTGATCACGCCGCGCAGGATGATCGGCGCATCCATCAGCAGACCGGGCAGGCGAGGCGCGATGTCGAGCAGGCCGACGCTGCTACGGGTACCCGATTTCTCGTCGCTCATGGCGCTCAACCCTAGTGGGCAAGGTGTTCTCCGGTGACGGCCGTCACCCGGTGGGCGCGCATGCGGCCAACGCCGCATCGAGGTCGTCGACCACGACGAGCCGGTGCAGCGCGCCCGCCCCCACGTAGCCCGTCTGAGCGAGGCCGCGCAGCCACTCCAACAGGCCCTCGTAGTGGCCGATCGGGTCGAGCATCACCAGCGGCTTGTCGTGCATGCCGAGGTAGCCGGCCGTCCAGGCCTCGAAGAACTCCTCGAGTGTGCCGATCCCGCCTGGCAGCACTATGAAGGCGTCCGCACGGTCCTCCATGACCTGTTTGCGCTCGCGCATGGTGTCGGTGACGATCAGCTCGTCGGCGTCGACGTCGGCGAGTTCGCGGTGCACGAGGGCTTTTGGGATCACCCCGACGGTGCGGCCGTTGTGTGCCCGCGCGGCGCTGGCCAGCGCGCCCATCGCCGAGACATTGCCCCCGCCGGACACCAGCGTCCAGCCGCGGTTGGCGATCGCGGCACCGACGCCGGTGGCCAGCGCCAGCAACTCGGGATGCTTTGGCCCCGACGCGCAGTACACGCATACGGCCCAGGGGCGGTCCTTCGTTTCCGTGATTTCGGCGTCTTCCGGCACGCCGCCACCTTAGGCACCATAGGATCCGGCGGTGCCAGTCGAGTGGGTGACCGCGCAGGACAAACCGTTGCTCGGGCAACTCGAAGCGGCCGTTCGCACCCGCGCCGGCGCCATGCTCGTCGGGCCTGCCGGGGTGGGCAAGACGTCACTGGCCCGCGCGGCCGTCGCGAATCTCTCCGGCGAGTTCGCCCGCGTCGCGACGATCACCGGGACGGTCGCCGCCTCGGGTGTGCCGTTCGCCGCGTTCGGCGATCTGATCGAGATCGCCGACACGGGAAAGACGGCGGCAGTGCTGCGCGCGGCGCGCGAGTCCATCGGCGATCGCGTGTTGCTGTTCGTCGACGACGCCCACGCACTTGACAAGCTGTCCGCGGCACTGGTGTACCAGCTCGGGGTCAGCGGCGCGGCGCGGTTGATTCTGACGGTCGACTCCGACGAGTCGATGCCGGACGGGTTGGCGACGTTGGTGCGCGATCAGCTGGTGGCCCAGATCGATGTTGCGCCAACCGGATACGATGCACGCGCACTCGACGAGCAGGTGAGTGCGTTCGTCGCCGGGCTACCGGAGCCCGCATCGACGGTGCTGGAGTTCGTGGCGGTCTACGAACCGTTGTCCGTTGCGGTGCTTGCCGATCTGGCGGGTGCCGACGCGGTCTCGACCGCGGCCGCCGCGGGTGCGGTGGTGGTCGACGGCGACGAGGTACGGCCCGCTCATCCGACGTTCGCGCGCGCGGCGCGTATCCGATTGGACCCCGCACGGGAAAGGCGCGTGCGCACCGAACTCGTCGAGAAGCTGCCCGCCGCAACGGGTGTCGTCGAGCGGTTGCAGCGTGCGGTGCTGGCGCTGCACAGTGACCGGCCGCTACCCGCGACCGACCTCGTCGCCGGAGCCGACGACGCGCTGCGGCTCGGCGATCTGGAGCTCAGCGAGCGACTCGGTCGGGCGGCGTTGGCCGACGGCGGCCTGGCGGCCAGGCTGCCGCTGGCCTACGCGCTGGCCTGGCAGGGGCGCGGCCGAGACGCCGATGCCGTACTCGCCGACGTCGATCCGGCCGCGTTGACCGAGACCGAGTTGATGGCGTGGGCGCTCCCGCGTGCGGCCAATCAATTCTGGATGTTGTCCGAGCCGGAGCGGGCGACGGCGTTCCTGCAGAGCACACGTGGGCGGGTGACGACGCCGACGGCGCGCACCACGCTGGACGCGCTGTCGGCGACGTTCACGATGAACGCGGGCAGCCCGAGCCGGGCCATGCAGATCGCCACCGAGGTGCTCTCCTCGCCCGACGCCGACGACACGGCGATCGGCTGGGCATCGTCTGCGGCCGCATTGAGTTCGGCGCGGATGGGCCTGTTCGCTCAGGTCGATTCATTCGCCGAGCGGGCGTTGGCTGCCGAACATCCTGGCCTGCTTCGCTTCACGTCGGGCTTCGGGCAGACGACCACACTGCTGCTGGACGGCGAGTTGGACGAGGCTCAGGCGTTGGCTCGACGACTCCTCGACTTCACTCAGAGCCAACAGCCGGGACGCGCGATCGGCGAGGTGTTGGTGGCCGACGTACTGATCGCCAGAGGCGAGCTGGACGAGGCCGTCGCGCTGCTGCGCGGTGCCGCCGCCGCGCTGGCTCCGACCGGCTACTCGTGGGGGCCGCTGGCCTGGATGTTGTTGGCGCGCGCGCTCGGTCAGCAGGGTGAGGCCGCCGAGGCGGGCCGCACTCTGGCCAGAGCCGAGGCCCGGCACGGGCTGAAGTCGATGTTGTTCGCCCCTGAGCTGTCGTTGGCAAGGGCGTGGACGTGCGCTTCCCGGCGCGACGGTCACGGCGCGATCAACGCGGCAAGGGAAGCCGCCCGCGCGGCCGAGCGGGGCGGTCAGTCGGCGGTCGCACTGCGGGCGCTGCACGACGCTGTGCGGCTGGGTGATGTTCGCGCTGCCGACGGCATCGCACGCCTAAGCCTCGACTGCACTGTCGGCAGGCTAGCCCTCGATCATGGGCGCGCGCTCGCCGCCGTTGATGCCGCAGCGCTGGACTCGGTGGCGGTGGCGTTCGCCGGAATCGGCATGCAGGGCGCGGCATCCGACGCCGCGGCGCAGGCCGAGCGGGCGAGGAAGTAGGCGGGCGAGAATTGGTGCCCGAATGCAGGTATCGCCGGACTTAGGATTGGTTGCTGACGGTAGGAGCTAAGGGGGCGGCGGTCTTGAGCGTGGTCGATGCGTTCCTGGCGACGTGGTCGGATGCGCGTGCCACCTTCGGCCAAGGCACTCCCGACACCGGCGCCAAGTTCGACAAGAGCGGGCCACTGCTGACCATGCAGGCCAACGTGCAGTCGGCCGCGCCGGGTTCCACGTGGAGCGGCACGGCAGCCAGCGCGTACGGCACCGCCAACACCGAACACGGCGCCGTCCTCGGAAAGATCGCAGGCCTCGACCAGCGGCTCGGCGCGCAGGTCGACCAGTCATCGCAGGTCGTCGCCGCGGGCCGACGCGACCTCGACGCGTTGCGGCAGTGGGTGATCGATGCCGCCGCCGCCGTGCCCCCCGGCAAGAACCGCGACCAGACGCTGCTGCCGATCGCGCAGAAGGGCTTGAGCCAGCTCACCGAAATCGTCAGCAAGTGCAACGGTGACCTCGGCAAGATCGGTGGCGAGATCCGCAAGCTCGATGCTGAGTTCAGGGCGCTGGCGAACCAGAGATTCGTCAAGGAGGGCGCCGGGGACGGTGCACTCGGTGCCACGGGTGACGAACCAGGCGACGGTGTCCCACCGCCAGTCGATCCGGCACGAGCCGAGCACGACGTTCAGCGGGTGCTGGCCGGGACAGCAACACCAGAGGAATTGGCCCGCGTCCGAGCAGGTTTGACGTTGTCACCTGAGCAACAGACTGCATACGACGGCGGCCAACACGTCGGACTCGACGGCCAGCAGAAGCAGATCCTCGGTCAGATGCAGGCCCAGATGCACGGCATGTCGATCAATGACATCAGAAAGGCCGAGCAACGACTCGCTGACGACAAGAACCTGATTCCCGATGCCATGCAAATGATGAGCAGCTCGCAATTCAACTATGCGAAGGTGCCTCTCGAGGTCGATGCAGCCGGTTCGCTCACCGAGACTGCCAGAGGAGGCAGCGTTGACCAACTACCGAAATCCGTAACCGACGTGCTGTCCCAACAGGCTCAAGTGACGAAGACCGACTACACATCCGGCTTTCCGGTCACGTTGACCGAGTATCCGACCAAGGATGACCTTCACACGTTGGCCGGCATCGTCCAAGACGGCCACCAATCCGTGCAGCAAGGAACCTACCTCGACCGGGCACTACTTGATCGGGGTGCCGAGATCCTTTCCGGCGAGGAGATACAGAAGACCAATCCGGGCATGGTTGTCAGCAATCACGAGCACGTAGACCCGACCGTGCAAGACATCTTCAAGGCGGCCGGCCGGGACACTATCGCGAGCCACGATCTGCTGACCAATACGTCGACCGATCCGATCACCGGAGGACCCCACGGCGAAGCGGTGCTTCAGAACATCAGTCGGCACGACTGGGCCGATGATGGTGCGGGCGCCCGCACTATGACGGACTGGATCGATGACGCCGCCAACTCGGGCAACGAACGTCTAGAAACCCGTGCCGGTGAAACGGCAAGAGCCGTCGCGAACTACCTAGGCAACCCCGACAATGGCCTGTTGCATTTGCAGGAGCATCCCGCGGGGTTGAGCCCCGGCAGTATCAGTATCGGCGAGCAGAATCCATCACTCGTCCAGGGATACGCAGAAGCCTTGATTCCGTTCCAGGGCGACATGGTTGGCGAGAATCACAGTCCCGGGTTCCACCCCATCGAGGATCCGAGCGGTAGCGACATGCCAAAGACTCGGGCACTGTTCGCAGTCATGGATTCGGATCCCACGGCGGCGAACGATTTCAACGCCCACGCGTATGACAAGGTCGTCGAGTTCCAGCAACAGTTCGCGCAACTCGCAGGCGAGAATCCCAATTTCGACATCGCAGATCAACGCAGTCAGGGCATGGCGCGCGCAGGTCTGCTGGCAGGCCTCATCGACGGTGGTGCGTTCACCGAAGCCAGCGCGCGGCAATCCGATGGTCTGGCGGCAGCCGAATCTGCGTATGAACTCAAGAAGAACGCGCTGGGCTACATGGTCGGCCTCGGCGCCGACAAGCTTCCGTTCGTCGGCGGCCTAGCCGATGCCATGGGCAAGGACGCCCTCGTCGAAAGCTTGTTGGGGGGCAAGCCTTCGATCGACATGATCGACGGCACGCCGCACGTAAACACCCACGGTGACCAGTACTACGACAATCTGGCCAGATACACGATTTCGAGCTCGCTGGTCCACAACAATCCGACGGGCTTCCTTCCTCCGGCACAGTGGCTGAATCCCGATGGCCAGCTCATGACACCTGAGCAAGTCTTGACCGACCCGAATTTGGGCTCAGATCATATCGACGACTACTACAACAACTTGTACTCATATCTGGCGAAGCCAGAGAACCACAATTTGGCGCAGTACCTCGACGAGTTCAACAGCCAATTTGGGAATGGTACGAAGAAGTGACATCACATGCACGGCGCCGAATAGCGTTGCTGTTACTCACCATCCTGGCTTCGATGTTGGTGTCGTGTGGTGGCGGGCCGCCGTCACTGCCCGCCGATGACTCTGCGGCGTCCGTTCACGACCTGTTGACGGGGACCGGAGGGCAGGATTTCCTCTACGAGGTCAGCACGTTTCACTGGGATGACGCTGGCGCACAGGCCGGGAAGCTCTTCGAATGGATAGCCGCAGAAGCGACATCCCCGGATCCAGCCGTTGCGGCCCGCGCAGGCGAGTCCGCCCATGCATTGGCGTCCTTTCTAGCCAACCGAGGCGAGGGCCTACTCGGCATCAAGTCTGGCGTATTCGGCCTGACGCGTTCGACCGTCGGTGCTCTAAATCCCAACTTGGTGCGCGCGTACGGCACAGCATTGACTCCATATCAAGGTGCGATGGTCTGCGACACTCGCACCGTCAACGGGTTTGGCGCTTTGGCCGAGCCATGCGAGGCCGCCGTTTCGGCGGCCAAGCCAGTCTTCGCCGCACTAAACACCGACCCCGGGACAGCATCGGCGTTCACCGACGCTGCCTACGCGCGAATGGATCGGTACCTCGAGTTGTTCGTCGAGAGCGACCCGGCGAGTGTGTCGAACCCATTTCCCAGCGCTCTGTCCTACGTCGGGCGACTCTTGGGTCTAGTCACAACCGGTGCAGCACATTCAGATGTCACTCCCCCCACGATCGATCAGGAATCGACCAAGGCCCGCTACATGATTGCCAAGGCGCTGCAGGCCAAAGACCCGAGCCTGCGCTTTGAGTCCAAGTTTCTGGCGAACGGCGTATTGATGTCGCCGTCCGAAGTTCGGCAGAACCTCGGCGAGCAGGGACTCGACGAATACACCCGTAGCCTCGCCAACTTCTTGGTGAACAACGGAAACATCGAGCAATTGATCTCACACGATCTCAAAGGTCAATTCGATTTGGTCGTCGCAGGATCTGCAAACGGAGGTTCAAGATGAATGAACCGCTCTACGTCCAACCCGACGGCCTGCGCACCTTCTCCCAGATCCACGACGAGATCGTGTCCGGCCTTTCCCAGATCATGGGTTCGGCCGCAGCGGAAGCGCTCGGCGTCGAGACCTCGCACGGGCCGATCGCGTCAGCGGTCAGCAGCGCCCTAGGCCAAGTCCTCGGCAGCCGCGGGGGCACATTGCAGGCCACGTCGACGTCCGGCGAGACCATCTCGGCACTGCTGCAGAAGGCCGCCCAGTTGTACGAGCAGGGCGACCAGAAGGGTGCCGAAACGCTCAAGAAGGCGGCAGAGACGTTGCAGGCCAACGACGCTGGCGGCGGGGGTGGCGCAGGCGGTGCTGCAGGTGCCGGCGTACCGGGCACCGGCGCAGGCGGCGCGGCGGGTGCAGGCGGCGGTGCCGAACAGATGGGCCAGATCGCAGGCCAGGTCGGACAGCAGGTCGGCCAGATCGCGCAGGGTATTGCCCAATCGGTGCAGGGTCTCGCTCAGGGGCTGATGCAACTGCCCCAACAGGTCATGCAGGGCGTCCAGGGCATGGCCCAAGCTGCCGGTTCGGCAGGAGCCGGAGCTGCAGGAGCCGAGGGTGACGCCAAGGCCGACAAGGAAAAGCCCGAAGACGAGGAACCCAAGGACGACGAGCGCAAGCATGAACCGCCGATCAAGCGCGCCGAGGCCGAGGGCGGGAAGTCCGCCGAGCAGGGCAGAGTTCCCGTCCCTCCGCCCGTCGAGCGTGCCCAGCCGGCGCAGACCCGTCCGCAGCAGTCACCGCCGGTCTAGATGAGCCTGCCGTCGGTGAGCAACATTCGCCGCTGCACGCCGATCGCTTCGAGGAAGCTCTCGTCGTGGCTGACTACCACGAAGGCTCCCCGGTAGGCGTTCAAGGCGGACTCCAACTGGCCAACGCTGACCAGGTCGAGGTTGTTGGTCGGTTCGTCGAGCAGCAGCAACTGCGGTGCGGGCTCGGCGTTCAGCACGCATACCAGCGTCGCCCGCAGCCGTTCACCACCCGATAGCGCCCCCACCGACAGGTGAATGTGGTCGCCGCGAAACAGGAACTGCGCCAACAGATGCATACGCCGGGTGTGGGTCAGGCTGGGTGCGTACGCGGCCAGGCTCTCGGCCATGGTGCGGTCGGGATCGAGAAGGTCCAGCCGTTGAGACAGGTAGGCGATCCGGCCGTCGGCGCGTTGCACGTCGCCCGACTCGGGCTGTAGGTCCCCGGTGATGATCCGCAGCAGCGTCGACTTGCCAGCCCCGTTGGGACCGGTCAGCGCGATCCGCTCCGGACCGCGGATGTCGACGTCGATGCCATTGTCCTGGAATAGCTTTCGCCCTCCCCTGCTGATCTGCACGCCGTGTGCCGCAAGCACGGTGCGACCGACGGGCACGTCGGTGTCGGGCAGGTCGAGCACGATGGCGTCGTCGTCGCGCACCGCACGTTCGGCGTTGTCGAGTCGCGCCCTTGCGTCATCGACCCGCTTGGCGTGCACGTCATCAGCCCGGGCTGCCGACTCCTGCGCATCACGCTTGAGCTTGCCGGCCACGATCTTGGGCAGCCCGGCGTCCTTGACGTTGCGGGCCGCGGTACTCGAACGTCGCGCGGCACGCTCGCGGGCCTGTTGCATCTGGCGCTTCTCGCGCTTGAGCATCGACTCCGCGTTGCGGACGTCGGATACCGCGGCACGTTGCGCGGCGTCGACGGTGTTCTCGTAGTCGGTGAAGGTGCCTCCGTAGAAGACGATCTCATTCCGATGCAGCTCGGCGATGCGGTCCATCCGGTCCAGGAGCACCCGGTCGTGACTGACCACCAGCAGGGTGCCGCCGAAGTCGTCGAGCGCGGAGTACAGACGGTGCCTTGCGTCGACGTCGAGGTTGTTGGTCGGCTCGTCGAGCAGCAGCACGTCGGGACGCCTGAGCAGTTGAGCGGCCAGTCCGACCGACACCACCTCGCCGCCGCTGAGCGACCCCAACGGCCGATCCAGTGCGAGACCTGCCAGTCCGAGCCGGTCCAGTTGCGCGCGCATCCGCTCCTCCACGTCCCAGTCGTCGCCGATCGTGGCGAAGACCGTCTCGGAGGCGTCACCCTCGGCGAGTGCGGCGAGCGCAGCGATGACGGGTGCGACGCCGAGGACGTCGGCAACGGTCCGGTCGGCTCCAAAGTCGGAGAAGGGCAACGTCTGCGGCAGGTAACCCAGGATGCCGTCGACCGTGACGGTGCCTGCGGTGGGCCGGTACTCGCCGGTGATGAGCCGCAGCAGCGTGCTCTTGCCAGTGCCGTTGGGCGCGACGAGACCAGTGCGGCCGCCGGGCAAGGTGAAGGACAGGTCGGAGAACAGTGGAGTGTCGCCGGGCCAGGCGAACGACAGATGTGAGGCAACGATTGACAAGAGGGTGCGCTCTCGATGAGATCCGCGGCACCGGGCCACGGCATGCGGAATGGACGATCGACACGAGCTCCGGGTTATCCGGAGATGTCGTCTCCCAGCATGTTTGCGGCCCACCTCTGTCCGATTACACGTACGCCAGCCATGTTAGCGCGGTCAGGCAAGTAGATATTTCCGCAGCATCTCGGTGGCCGCGGTGATCTGGTCGACCTGCACGTGCTCGTCGACGCGGTGCGCGAGGTTCGGATCCCCAGGCCCGTAGTTCACGGCAGGGATGCCCAGCGCCGCGAACCGGGCCACGTCGGTCCACCCGTACTTGGCGCGCACCTGTCCCCCTGCGGCCTCGATCAGCGCCGCCGCGGCCGGGTTGGTCAGACCGGGTAGGGCGCCTGGCGCAGCGTCGGTCTGCTCGATGTCGACGTCGAGGCCGTCCAGCACGTCCTGCACGTGTGTCAGTGCCTGCTCGACGCTGCGGTCCGGCGCGAACCGGAAGTTCACCGTGACGGACGCGGCGTCGGGGATCACGTTGCCCGCGACCCCGCCGTCGATGCGGACGGCGGAGAGCCCCTCGCGGTAGGTGCAGCCGTCGATGTCGACGTTGCGGGGCCGATAGCTCGACAGCCGCTCGAGCACCTTGGCCAGTTTGTGAATGGCGTTGTCGCCCAACCACGATCGCGCTGAATGCGATCGCGTGCCCGCGGCCCTGACCACGACGCGGAGGGTGCCCTGGCAGCCCGCCTCGATGAATCCTCCCGACGGCTCGCCGAGGATCGCCACGTCGGCGCGCAGCCACTCGGGCAGTTCGCGTTCGATCCGCCCGAGGCCGTTCGCGCTGGACTCGATCTCCTCGCAGTCGTACATCACCAGCGTGATGTCGTGCGACGGGTCTGCGACGGTGGCTGCCAGGTGCAGAAACACCGCGTCGCCCGACTTCATGTCGGACGTGCCGCAGCCATACAGGTCGCCTCCCCCGGTACCCGAGACGAACCGGCTGGGCACGTTCTCCGCGGCGGGCACGGTGTCGATGTGCCCGGCCAGCATCACCCGTGACGGCCTTCCGAGGTTGGTGCGGGCCAGCACGGCGTCGCCGTTGCGGATCACCTCGAAGCCGGTGGCCTGTTCGCGCAGGGCGGCCTCGATCTCGTCGGCGATGCGTTGTTCGTGGCGCGATTCGCTGGGAATGTCCACCAGCGCCGCCGTCAGCGCAATCGGATCAGCGCGTAGATCGAGCACGCCTCAAGGCTAGATGGTGCCCGGGAATAGACGGATCCATCCCGGACTTGTAACCACCATTAGACAGACAGGTCTACTCAATCAAGGAGTCAGAGATGACGCAAGACACCAAGCAGGTCGCTCTCGTCACTGGTGCGACGTCGGGCATCGGCAAGGCCGTGGCACTCGACCTGGCGCGCGACGGGTTCGACGTGATCGTGCACGGACGCGACGCCACCCGCGGTGCCGCGACGGTCAAGGAAATCGAGGCCGAGGGCGGACACGCACGGTTCGTGGCGGCCGACCTCGGCGATGCCAACGCGGTCGTCGCACTCGCGCAGGCGGCGGGAGAGGTCGAGGTGCTGGTGAACAATGGTGGCTTCTCCTGGTTTGGACCGTCAGCCGAATTGGACACGGCCACGTTCGACGACCTGTTCGCCAGCAATGTGCGTGCCGCATACCAACTGGTCGCGGCACTGGCTCCCGGGAGGGCCGCGCGCGGCCACGGAAGCATCGTCAGCGTCGACAGCATGGCCGGGCACGTTGGTCTGGCCGGCGGCGCGGCGTACGGCGCGACCAAAGCGGCGCTGACGGCGATGACGAGGGCATGGGCGGCCGAGTTCAGCCCGTCGGGCGTGCGCGTCAACACCGTGGCTCCAGGCCCGGTGTTCACCGACGATTCCAAGCGCGACCTCATCGAGAACCTCGCCACCACAACCCTGTTCAAGAGAGGTGCGCAACCAGAAGAGATCTCCGGAGTGGTCGCGTTCCTCGCCTCACCAAAGGCCAGTTACATCACCGGCGCGGTCATCCCGATCGACGGCGGCCGGACGGCGGTGTGACAACATGACCGATACATACGAGCCAAGCCCGAGCGACGGCGTACGCGAACAAGTTTCGCTTTACGAGGCGACCGACGGACGCGACGGCGGCACGCTTGAGGGCCGACCGGTCGTGATCCTCACCACCATCGGCGCCAAGACCGGCAACATCCGCAAGAACCCCGTCATGCGAATCAAGGAGGGCGACGTCTACGTCGTGGTCGCGTCCAACGCGGGAGCCACCTCCCACCCCGCGTGGTACCGCAACATCGTCGCGCATCCAGGCCTGTCACTGCAGGACTGCGCTACCCTGCACCGCGTGCGGGCCCGCGAGGTACACGGTGACGAGAAAGCCCGCTGGTGGAAGGTCGCCGAACGAGATTGGCCGCACTTCCCCGAGTACCGCGCCAAGGCGGGTGACCGCGAGATCCCGGTCATGGTGCTCGAACCCGTCGCTGCCGAAGAAGAGTGAACAGATGGCCACCACGACGGACGGGAACGGCATCGACCGGCGACCGGCCCGCGAACGGTTGCTCGATGCCGCCAACGACCTCTTCTACAACGACGGAACACAGACGGTCGGCATCGATCGGATCATCGAACGCGCAGGCGTGGCAAAGGCGTCGCTCTACAACACCTTCGGCAGCAAGGAAGAGCTGGTGAAGGCGTACCTGCAGTCCCGTCACGCGCGCACCACCGAGACACTCAACGCAGCGATCGATCGGCACACCGATCCCGTCGAGCGCTTACTGGCGGTCTTCGAAGCTCAAGGCGAGACCTTTGCCCAACCCGACTTCCACGGATGCGCGTTCATCTCCGCCAGCGCCGAAGCACCGGCAGGAGGGCTGATCGAGCGGGCGGCCGACGATTACCGCCGCGACGTGCGCGCACTGCTCATCCGACTCGCGCGAGAAGCGGGTGCACGTGACCCGGCGGCCCTCGCCCACCAGCTTCATCTCCTCTACGACGGCGCCGGAATCAGTGCGTGGATGGACCGCGACCCATCCGCTGCAGTCGCCGCGCGCGCCGCCGCCGCAGCGCTGCTCGATGGTCAGATCCAGTAGCCTTTGACGACGTGACCTCTGCATCTGGCGTCGGCGTGGCCACCATCGCGGCCGACGGAACGATTCTCGACACGTGGTTTCCCGAACCGGAGCTCGGTACCGACGGCCCGTCGGGCACGACGCGACTGTCGGTGGCCGAGGTCACCGAGGAGCTGGGCGCCCTGGCCGGCCGCGACGCCGAGCGCGACGTCGAGACGGTCCTCGTGCACACCACCATCGCGTCGCTGGACGACAAGCCCGCCGACGCCTACGACGCGTACCTGCGGCTGCACCTCCTCTCACACCGCCTGGTCATCCCGCACGGCGCCAACATGGACGGCATCTTCGGCGTCCTCGCCAACGTGGTGTGGACGAACTACGGGCCGTGCGTGGTGGAGGGCTTCGAGCTGACCCGCGCCCGGCTGCGTCGGCGCGGACCGGTCACGGTCTACGGCATCGACAAGTTCCCGCGGATGGTCGACTACGTCGTGCCCGCCGGCGTCCGGATCGCCGACGCGGACCGGGTGCGGCTCGGCGCGCACCTGGCGGCGGGCACCACGGTCATGCACGAGGGCTTCGTGAACTTCAACGCAGGCACGCTCGGCACGTCGATGGTCGAAGGCCGGATTTCGGGGGGTGTCGTGGTCGGCGACGGCTCCGACGTCGGTGGCGGCGCCTCGATCATGGGCACGCTGTCCGGCGGTGGCAAGGAAGTGATCTCGGTGGGCAAGCGTTGCCTGCTCGGCGCGAACTCCGGGCTGGGCATATCGCTCGGCGACGACTGCGTGATCGAGGCCGGTCTCTACGTCACCGGCGGCACCAAGGTGACCACGTCGGACGGTCAAACCGTGAAGGCGAAAGACCTGTCGGGATCAAACAACCTTCTGTTCCGGCGCAATTCAGTGTCCGGCGCCGTCGAGGTGGTCACCCGCGACGGAAGCGGCATCACGCTGAACGAGGCACTGCACGCCAACTGAGCGTCACCCGCAGCGCGGTGTCACCCTCAGCATCGCGACGCCGTGCCCGGGCACCGTCGCTTCGACGTCTCCATTGGTTGTCGCGTCGGTGTGCGCCCACAGATCACGCACGGCGAAGCAGTTGGCGGCGGTCAGGCCGATCGTCGTCGCGTCGGTGCGGATCGATACCGGACTCGCGTCTGAGTTGAACAGCGCCACCGCAGCCGCGCCGTCGGCGAGCGGCTTCACGATCACCCGGGGATCGTCGGGCAGTGGGAGTCCCTGAACCAGGAGCGGATCCTGATCGACGGCGATCACGTCGCGGTTGGTCAGGATGTCGCGGGTCTGCGCGGTCATCGAGCGGACGTCGTTGCCGGCGAGCAACGGCGCGGCCAGCATCGCCCACAGCGAGAAGTGCGCGCGCTGTTCGGCATCGGTCAGATCGGGTCGCGGCGGCCCGAGTGCCATCGTGGGGTGCGACGTGGCGAACGCGGCCCACGGGATGCCCACCACCAGCATGTCGGGGTCGTTTACGTGTGCCGGGCCGCTGCGCGGTGCTACCGGGCCCGCCGCACTGAACGCCTGGCTGACGCCTTCGAGACCCTCCGACCACAGGTCGGCATCACCCCACGCAGGCACCAGGTCACTGGCGTCGCGGCTCACGTCGGCGATGCGCGACCAGTCGTACTCTGACCCGGCGTCGGGGTCACCCGAGCTGTTCGGGTTGATGCTGTACACGATGTGACGACCGCTGGCGCGCAACGCATCTCGCATCGCGAGGAAGTACTCCACCTGCTCGCTGTGCCCGGCCTGCAGCCGGCACCAGTCGTACTTGAGGTAGTCAACGCCCCAGTTGGCGAACGCCTGCGCGTCGGCCCGTTCGTG
>JAOPVF010000103.1 GCA_025963195.1 Mycobacterium sp.
CGATGTCGTTCCACGGCGGCGGCCTGGCGACCGACGATCCCGGCAGCCCTCACCTGCTGGCTGATCAGATTCAGGCCGCGGTGTACGTCGGCGGCGCCGAGAACGACGCGTCCTTCACGCCCGAGTCGGCCGAGACGCTGGACAAGGCGCTGACGGCAGCCGACGTCGAGCACACCATCGAGTGGTACGCCGCAGCGCACGGATTCGCGGTCGCCGACCACCACGCCGTCTACGACGCCGACGCCGCCGAGCGGCACTGGAAGGCGATGGAGAGCTTCTTCGGCGCGAAGCTCGGCTGACCTGCGTGGGCAACCCGCTTTGCCTGTCCGTGGCCCGGTAGGCGACCATGAACGGCGTGTACGACCAGACCAGCACCAACGAGCCCGACCCCAGCGAACCGGGATTCCGCATCGACCCGGTACTCGCCAGAAGCTGGCTGCTGGTCAACGGCGCGCAATTCGATCGATTCGCCCCGGCCGCCCACTCGCGCGCCGACATCGTCGTCCTCGACATCGAGGATGCCGTCGCACCCAAGGACAAGGCCGCCGCCCGCGACAACGTGACCCGATGGCTGGCCGAAGGCAACTCCGACTGGGTCCGGGTCAACGGCTTCGGCACCCAGTGGTGGGCCGACGACCTCGAATTGCTGTCCAACACGTCGGTCGGCGGGATCATGCTGGCGATGGTCGAATCGGTCGACCACGTCACCGAGACCGCCAAGCGGCTGCCCAACGTGCCGATCGTCGCGTTGGTGGAGACGGCCCGCGGGCTGGAGCGCATCACCGAGATCGCCGCGACGAAGGGCACCTTCCGGCTCGCCTTCGGCATCGGCGACTTCCGCCGCGACACCGGTTTCGGCGACAACCCGGCGACCCTGGCCTACGCACGGTCACGCTTCACCATCGCGGCCAAGGCTGCCCACCTCCCGAGCGCCATCGACGGGCCGACGGTCGGATCAAGCGCGTTGCGGCTCAGTGAGGCCACCGCCGTCTCCACCGAATTCGGCATGACCGGCAAGATCTGCCTGACCCCCGACCAGTGCTCCACGGTCAACGAGGGCCTGTCCCCGTCTCAGGACGAAATCAGTTGGGCCAAGGAGTTCTTCACCGAATTTCAGCGCGACGGGGGCGAGATCCGCAACGGCTCAGACTTACCGCGCATTGCCCGTGCGAACAAGATCCTCGATCTGGCCAAGGCGTATGGCATCCACGAGTCGGAGTTCAGCGACGACCCGGATCACGTGCCTGCGCCGTCGGACACCTACCACTACTGACCGTCGGGCTCGCCATCGCGGTGGCGGCCCAATGCCTGCAGCGCCCGCAGGACGCCGCGGCCGGCGTAGATCCCCGCTGCGATCGACACCACGATCATGACGATGAACATCATCAGCCAGTTGGTCCGGCTGTGGCTGACGTTCCACCACACGATGGTGAACAGGATTGCGCAGACGAACACCACGATGTCGCGCCAGTTTCCGCGGTAGCCCAGCGCCATCTCGCGCAGCGACTGGCTCTTGTCGACGCCGGCGATCAAATTGTCGATGCGAAGGTCGATGACGCGTTGCAGCTCGGCGCGTCGCTCGACCTGGTCGGCGGGGATGAGCGCGAGCAATTCCATGTCTTGCTTGACCATTCCCCGCACGTCAGGCGGACGTAGATTCCCGGCGACGATGCCAAGCAGCGCACCTCCCGCGATCGGTGCGCCAGCCAGGGCGAGTTCGGCGAAACCAGGCATGCCTAGCTTTCTACAGCGTCGACGGCCCCAATCGCGTTATTTCGCCCAGTCGACGACGGGCTGCCACGTCGTTTCGTTTCCGGGATCCGGCGCCCACTCGAGCGTTGCGAGAATGCCTTTGAGGCTCGTCGGCGGCTGCGGAGGCTCGCCGGTGCGGTACGGGGCGTCGATACCGCAGTCGAACTCGACCAGCATGCCGGGCTGAACCCGCACGACGGCGTGGTCGCCTGCTCCGTGCAGGGCGTCGTCGAAGAAGCCGTCCCTGCCGCCGATCTTCATCGGCACTGCCTCCTCCTCCTCGAAGTGCGCCTGGTAATTGTCGGAGGGCCAGATGTGCACGCCCAGAGACTCGGTATCGGGCCCGCGTTCGCACGGGCCCGCGCCGCCGGTGATGGAGGGTCCGCACGGAGCGAAATCGACGATGGTGCCGTAGTCCCCCGTGCCGTCGACGTTGATCTCTGCCAACGGCATGTTCGCGGGCACGTCCGGCATGCTCATCGGAAGCCGAATCGGGGTCCGCTCCGCGGGCTTGAGGGCGTGGGCGAGTTGCACCATGCGATCGAGTCGGGTGGTCGCCGGGGTCAAACCCTTCACCGTCGCCCATGCGTCGTCCGCGTACTGCGAGGTGAGCGTGGCCGTGTGCTTGACCGGGTCTTCGGTCAGGAAGCCATCGCCGTCGCCGTTCACGGGGACTGGTTGACCCGTCCGCGCCTCCGTCGGGTCGAATTTGCCTGGAGCATAAGCGGTTAGGTCGACGGTCCACGGTGCGCATCCGTTGCAGTTGAACCTGCGTTCGGTCTCGTCGGCCGGCCGGAGGCTGAACTGCTGGAACTCTGCCGTGATCAAACGGTTGAGTTCGTTCCAGCCCTGTGGCTGGTTTGGCGTGAGCCCCATCCACCGAGCGTCGAACTGGCTGACGGTGGTCGACGTCGGAGCGGCCGTGGTGCTGACCGCGCTCGGGGATGACGCCTGGGGCGAAGGCTCGGTGGCGTGTTGCGGGCTACAGCCCGCCGCGACGAGCGCACCGGCCATCGCGATGGTCGCCGCTCGCCGTCGGGTGGTGCGTTGCATGACGGCAAGCTATGGGGCGCTGCTCAAAGGATCCTCAAATTCTCTTCACTCCATCAATTGGGCGGCTACCGTCGCGCCGAGTTCCCAACACGATTCGAGGTCGGCCTTGGTGGGCTTGCCGGACACCACGACGTATTCAGCGGCCTTCACCCAGCCGAGACCGGTCGTGATGGCAGTGACGCCGTTCTCGGCGCCCTCGGTGCCCTCGTTGCCGTGCAGGTACAGGCCGAAGGGTCGTCCCCGGGTGGCGTCAAGGCACGGGTAGTAGCAGACGTCGAACGCGTGCTTGAGCGCGCCGCTCATGTAGCCGAGGTTGGCCGGGGAGCCGAGTAGGTAACCGTCGGCGTTCAGCACGTCGGTCGGTGAGACCGTCAGCGCCGGTCGCCGAACCACGTCCACGCCAGCGATCTCGGGGTCGGTGGCTCCGGACACGACGGCGTCGAACATCTCCTGGCAGTGCGGAGACGGTGTGTGGTGGACGATCAGCAAGGTCTTGCTCATGACTGCCCCCGGTCCATGGCTCTTTCCATTTCAACGGCCTTGCGCATCGTCTCCCTGGCCCGGCCGCGGTCCCCCGCATAGTCGTAGGCGCGGGCGAGGCGGTACCAGCGGCGCCAGTCGTCGGGCCGGTCCTCGACCTCGGCGCGCACCGTGCCGAACAGTTCGTCGGCGGCCTCGCGTTCGATCCGGCCCGACGGCCTGCGCGGCAGCGCGCTGATGTCGAGCTCCATGCCCTCTTCGCGGGCGAGGCGGGCCAGCCGTTGGTGCGCGAAACCCGCTCGCAGCGTGGCGATCATGGCCCACAACCCGATGATCGGCAGCAGGAAGATTGCCGCACCGAGGCCGATCGCCGCGGGGCGCGCGGATGAGACGAGGATGACGCCCGCCCGGCCGAGCAGGACGAAGTAGACGACCAGCGCCACGCACATGAGGCCGATGAGCAGCTGAATGCGCAGGGCCCGCGAGCCGTCGTTGCTCATAGGTCGAGCAGCGGTTCGATCCCCACCGTGAGGCCGGGCCGCTCGTGCACGTGCCGGACCCCTAGCAGCACACCGGGCACGAACGAGGTGCGGTCCAGGCTGTCGTGCCGGATGGTCAGCGTCTCCCCTTGCGTACCGAACAGGATCTCCTGGTGCGCGACCAGTCCGGCAAGGCGGATCGAATGCACCGGGATGCCGTCGACGTCGGCACCACGCGCGCCCTCGAGGCCGGTGCTGGTGGCATCGGGGCTGGGCGGCAAGCCCTTTCGTGCTTCGGCGATCAGGTGGGCGGTGCGCGCGGCGGTGCCCGATGGTGCGTCCGCCTTGTGCGGGTGGTGCAGTTCGATGACTTCCACCGACTCGAAGTACCGGGCCGCCTGCTTGGCGAACTGCATCGACAGGACCGCACCGATCGCGAAGTTGGGTGCGATGAGAACGGCGACCTCGGGCTTGGCGGCGAGCCACTGCTCAACCTGCGCGATGCGCTCGTCGGTGAAGCCGGTGGTGCCGACGACCGCGTGGATGCCCGCCTCGATGAGGAACTTCAGGTTGTCCATCACGACGT
Source organism: Mycobacterium sp. (assembly GCA_025963195.1). Lineage (GTDB taxonomy): Bacteria > Actinomycetota > Actinomycetes > Mycobacteriales > Mycobacteriaceae > Mycobacterium. Next base: position 4,351 of record JAOPVF010000103.1, read on the forward strand.
CGGGGTGGGTGAAGTCGACGACGACCTCGGTCTGGCTATCGGTTAGTTGTGTCAGTGCGTCACCCGCGTCGACACCCGCTGTGAACGTCAGATCATCTGCCGCGTTGACGGCGTCGACGATCGTCGCCCCGACCTTGCCTTTGGCGCCAAGCACTCCCACTCGCATGAGTGGCAGCGTAGTCGGCGGTGCGGCTGTGACGTGCGCATCCTTTCCTGCACTCCTCAAACCTCTTGTGTCACTTTGGTTTCAGGTGTCACATCCCGCGGATTCTTGTCGGTGATTCGAACTAG
>JAOPVF010000111.1 GCA_025963195.1 Mycobacterium sp.
CTTCCTCACCGTCGCCGTCGCTGACGGACGTACCGCGATCGCGGTATCCGACGCGTTGATGCGATTGCACGCGAAGGCCAAGGGCATCGAGCCGAGCACCGGCACGCGCTAGAGCGCCAACAACCCCACCGCCCAGCTCTACACGTCCGAGCACGCCGACAAGGCGATGAGCTATCTGTCGTGGATACCCCGAGACAAGGGCGTGCGGCTCTGGGCGGGCAGCCGGGTGCTGGCACCTGCGGCCATCGCGACGCTGCCAAAGTGGATGCGCCACATGGGCAACTTCGACCAGCCTGCCGCCGTCGACGCCGCGGTGACGCCGGTCGCCCGCGCCATGGTGCGGGCTCAGCATCTCCAAGCGGGGGAACCCACGTCGCGACGCACCGTCACGCCCGGCGAGGCCAGGGAGCGTCTGGCGCAACTGGTCTAGTGTCGTGAGTCGTTAATTCGGGTGCAGTAGTTTCCGATGCTGGCGAGGATTTGGTCGGCGGTCTTGGTCCAGACGTAGGGCCGTGGGTTGTCGTTCCAGGTGGTGATCCAGGTGCGGATGTCGGTGTTGAGTTGTCGGACCGAGGTGTGGGTGCCGCGGCGCAGTTTCTTGGTGGTCAACTCCGAGAACCAGCGCTCGACGAGGTTCAGCCAGGACGAGCTGGTCGGGGTGAAGTGCAGGACGAACCGGGGATGGTTTGTCAGCCAACGCTTCACCGCCGGTGTCTTGTGGGTGGAGGCGTTGTCCAAGACGAGGTGCACGTCGAGATCGGCGGGCACTTCGGTGTCGATCTTGCGCAGGAACGCCAGGAACTCGGTCGCGCGGTGGCGGGCGTGTAGCGATCCGATGACCTTTCCGCTGGCCAGATCCAGGGCGGCGTACAGGCTCGAGGTGCCGTGGCGGACGTAGTCGTGGCTGGCCCGCGCCGGGGTCCCGGGCAGCATCGGGAACACCGGTGCGGTGCGGTTGAGTGCCTGGATCTGCGTCTTCTCGTCCACGCAGAGCACCAGCGCGCGTTCCGGGGGGTCCAGGTAGAGCCCGACGACGTCGCGGACCTTGGCCACGAACAACGGATCCTTGGACAGCTTCCACGAATCCTGTTTGTGCGGAGCCAGTCCGAACGCCCGCCAGACCCGCGACACCATCGACTGGCTCAACCCCAGATGCTGGGCCATCGAGCGCGTCGACCAATGCGTCGCATCCGGGGGCGTGGTCTCCAAGGTGGCCACGATCAACGCCTCGATCCGGTCATCGCCGACCACCCGCGGGCGACCCGGCCGCGGCTCGTCGACCAACCCGTCCAGGCCCAACTCGGCGAACCGGTTGCGCCACCGCCGCACCGTACCGATCCCCAGGCCCAGGCGTTGGGAAAGCTCCGTGTTGGACCCACCATCAGCTGCCGCCAACACAATTCGCGACCGCATCGCCAACCCCGCCGCACTCGTCCGCCTCCGCGCCCAGCCCTCCAACTCGGCACGTTCATCAGCAGTCAACACGATCTCAACGGCATGAGGAGTAGGCACAACCCAGTCTAACAACTAGACTGTAATTAACGACTCATGACACTAGTCGGCGCCGACGAGTCCGGGCCAGGCGGCGATGGCCGCCTCGGCGACGGACGACAGCTTCGATCGGCCCGCACCGTCGCGCGCCTGAATGGCCATGCCCTGGTTCACGGCGTTGTAGAACGCCGCGATCGTCGCGGCATTCGCGCCGGCGGGCACGTCGCCGTCGGCGATTCCCCGCTCGATGCGCTCCCGGAAGTCGGTCTCGGCCGCCAATCGCCATTCGGCGAGGTGACCGTGCACGGCGTGGCTGCTCTCGCTGTAGGTCGTCGCGGCCAGCACGATCAGGCACCCGCGCGGTTTGTCGGGTTCGGTGAACGCCGCCGCGTTGTGTCGCAGTAGCGCAGCGATGCCGGCTTGGGCAGTCGGTTGGTCGCGTAGCGCATTGGCGGCTGCGGCACCCTCCGTCGCGTCGTAGTGGGCGACGGCCTCGCGGAAGAGCTTCTCCTTGCACCCGAAGGCCGCGTACAGGCTTGGCGAACTGATGCCCATCGCCGTGGTCAGGTCGGTCATCGAGGCGCCTTCGTAGCCGTGCTGCCAGAACACCTCCATGGCGCGATGCAGCGCGGTGGTCCGGTCGAAGGCGCGAGGCCTGCCGCGTACCGCCATCGCGGAACTCATTTCTGTATCGATCGGCACTGAAATCCATTGACAGTCTATCGTCGGTCAGTAATTATGTGTCGATCACTACAAAATAGGAGATCGGCATGACGGACGTGGCAGGCAAGGTGGCACTGGTGACGGGCGGCAGTCGCGGGATGGGGGCTGCGATCGCGCAGCGGTTGGCCGAACTCGGTGCGGACGTCGCAATCACCTACGCCCGCTCGAAGGAGCGCGCCGATCGGGTGGTCGACAAGATCAACGGTACGGGCCAGCGCGGTGTCGCCATCGAAGCCGACAGTGCAGACGCAGGCGCAGTGGTGGCCGCCGTGGAGCGGGTCGTCGAGGAGTTCGGCCCCATCGACATCCTCGTGAACAACGCAGGCATCTTCCCCTTCGGCGCCATCGAGGACACCTCACTCGAAGAGATCGACCAGACGCTGAACATCCATGCCCGGGCGGCCTATCTGGCCAGTCAGGCCGCGGTGCGGCAGATGCCCGACGGCGGGCGGATCATCAGCATCGGGAGCAATCTCGCTGAGCGGGTTCCCTTTTCGGGCGTGGCCCTCTACGCGATGAGCAAATCCGCACTCATCGGGTTCACCAAGGGGCTGGCCCGCGACCTCGGAGGACGGGGGATCACCGTCAACCTCGTCCAGCCCGGATCCACGGACACCGACATGAACCCCGCCGACGGGGAAGGCGCCGACCACCAACGCGCGCTGAGCGCGCTCGGCCGCTACGCCGACGCGACCGAAGTCGCCGACACCGTCGCCTTCCTGGCGGGAACAGGCGCACGCAACATCACCGGCGCGATTCTCACCATCGACGGAGGCACGAACGCCTGACGCGGCAGGCGATTACGTGTTGTCGGCGCTGCTGCGCGGGAAGCCGCCCTGCGGGAAGAGTGGGAAGACCACGTCGTCGAGCTTCTCGGCGTCACCCGAGGTCTTGTTCACCGTCGCGCCCCACACGTTGCCGTCGGGCGACAACTGCAGTGCCCAGACGTGGCCGTGTTGATCCTGGCGGATCACCTCGGGATCGCCTGTGACGGCTCCGGTTTCGGGGGCCAACCGGACGGCGACGGTCTGCTTGGTGTTGATCAGATTGACCAGAACCGTGCCGTCGGAGGCCGCGCAGCCGGCGACGCCCGGACGGTCCGGCCACGTCCACACCGTCGAAACCTTGGAGTCCTTGGTGATTCGCTGCAGCCGGTCGGCGGTGGGAGTCCGATCGGTGACGTAGAGCGACCCGTCGGAGGAGTCGATGCACAGTCCGCCGCCGGCACCGAGGCCGCTCAGCGCAGTGGTCTGCGGCGCCTGATTGACCGTCGTCGGCTGCTCGATGCGCAGCAGCTTGCCTGCCAGCGACGCCGGGTCGGCGGCCATCGCCGGATTGCCCGCGTCACCGGTCTGCACCGTCAAGGTGGTGGGGCTTGTGAAGATCAGCGCGCCTGCGTTGCCCGTCGCGCCCTTCGGGATGCCGGCGAGGATCGGCTTGGGCACGTCGCCGTCGGCGATCCGAATCACCCGATTGTCGGTCGGCGTGCTCACGTAGGCGTACATCAGCCGGTCCTGCGCATACGTCGGAGACAGCACGATGTCCAGCAGGCCGCCGTCACCGGACGGATCGACCGGGATTACTACCTTGACCTTGGGTTCGGCGCTCACCGAAACGTTCTTGACGGCGCCCGTCTGCCGCTCCGCCACCAAGGCGGACTGGCTGTCGGGAAGCATGATGAGTCCACTGGTGCTCTCCAGACACCCCTGCATGACGCCTGGTGCTGGGCAGTCCTTGGGAAAGGGCTTCGGTGGCAACGGGGGCGGGGGCGGTGGCGTCGTGCTCTCCCCGGGTCCCATCTGCGGTTGGGTGGTGAACGGCTCCGATTGCGCCTCGTTGAACCGGGCGCAACCCGATCCCACCAACAGCGCGGCACACAGCAGCGCCAGCACTCCTCGCAATGGCCGCCGCTGTGTCATGCACGCCAGGTTACGGATGCTCCCGCGATGCGCGCCACGCCGGTCGACGCAGATTGCTCCGCAAATGGGTGCCCGAAAGCGCCGCGCCAATGCGCGACTCGTGCATGACTAGCACTTACGCTGGAAACGTGACCAGCACCTCACACGACCCGCGCGCGTGGCAACGGCCCGAAGACATGGCTGCCGACATGGCTGCGCGGCCCGCGTCAGCGCGTCTGGTCGACCCGGAAGACGACCTGCCGACATCAACCTACGGCGGTGACTACGAGACCACCGCGATTCCACGCTATGACACCGGCACTCCCAGTCTCGAGCCCAGCGGCTACTCGCTGCTCGGTGAGCCGGAGCCGCTGCCCTACGTCCAGCCAGGTGGACGGCACTCCGCGCTGCCGGTCGAACCTACCGAAATCGAACCGGACGGCGGCACCCGTGACCAGGCACGCATTGCCGGCAGGCGCGGCACCCAGGATCTCGGACTGATGCTGCTGCGTGTCGGATTCGGCGCGCTCCTGATCGCCCACGGCCTGCAGAAGGCGTTCGGCTGGTGGGGCGGCTCGGGCCTTGGCGGCTTCGAGCAGTCGCTGGCCGACCTCGGCTACCAGCACGCGAACATCCTCACCTACGTCGGCGCGGGGGCGCAGATCGGCGCAGGCGTCCTGCTGGTGCTCGGGCTGTTCACGCCGTTGGCCGCCGCGGCCGCGCTGGCCTATCTGACCAACGGGCTGCTGGCCTCGGTGAGCGCCCAGTCCGACCACGGCTATTTCCCCTTCTTCCTGCCCACCGGCCACGAGTATCAGGTGACGTTGATCGTGCTGGCGGCTGCGCTGACGCTGACCGGCCCGGGACGCTACGGCTTCGACGCCGGCCGCGGCTGGGCCCGCCGCCCGTTCATCGGCTCGTTCATTGCGCTGTTGGTCGGCATTGCAGCCGGTATCGCCGTCTGGGTTTTCCTCAACGGCGCAAATCCGCTGGCCTAGTCGTACGGGTTGGGCACGCGGCCGTCAGTGGCCCCGGTCAACTCCGGCAGCGTCGCGAAGGTCACCGCGGGAAGCCGGAACTCGGTGCCGTCGTTGCGGTGTGCCAGAGCCCAAGAGCGCCTGTCGAACCGAATGCCGTCGAGGTCCGACCACGGCACCGTCCGGCTGCTCAACATCGTGCGCGCGGTGACGTTGTCCCGGTCGGCCACGGTCCGGTAGCGGAAGATGGCCGCCGACGCGAGTACCGGCAGCACCAGAAGCGGGGCAAACCAGACCGGCTGTGCCAGTACGAGGGTAAGAAGGCCGAGCGTGAAGAATCCGACCGCGAGATGGGCCATCGGCGAAATCTTGAGGATGACGGGGGTCTTGGCACCCGGGGTGGACGGCGAACTCACGTCGACCATCCTTGCACTGGCGCTCCTGCCCAGACTCGAACCAGGGGCGCTTCGAGGCAATTTGACCTTTGACCAGTGCGGCGGCTACCGTCGACTGCTATGCAGACCTCGGGATTGCTCGTAGTAATTGGTTGGCGCGTTGGTGCGTAACCAGGCCTGAACCTGCGAGCATCGACGCGCAACCCTCGTACAGCTGACGCTGACG
>JAOPVF010000113.1 GCA_025963195.1 Mycobacterium sp.
CTCGAGCTGCCCGTGATTGCTGCTGTCCAGGGTGTCGCACTCGGAGGCGGTCTCGGACTCGCATGCGCTGCTGACTTCCGGGTCGTCAGTCCCGAGACGCGGTTCGAAGCCAACTTCTCACGGCTCGCCTTTCATCACGGATTCGCGCTGAGTGTCACCCTTCCGCGGATCGTGAGGAATCAGCACGCCGCCTTCATGCTGGACAGCGCTGCTGAGGTCAGGGGCGAGCAAGGGGAGAGCAAGCGCATCGAAGAGGCCTGGCTGATCGCATCGTCGCCCACGTTGACCTACGGGAGCAGGCGATCGATCTTGCGCAGGAGATTGAGCGCTCGGGAGCGTCAGGTGCCGGCCTTCGTTGGCCGCTGACCAGGGACCTGCGCATGCCTGGCGCCGGGCTTGCGAGGCTGGTTGCGCCGATCCTTTCGGCGGCGATCAGGCTGGACGACGTGGCATCGGGGATCCGCACACATGACAGGTGCAAGCGACGTGAATATGCAAGTCGCTTGCATCGCTGCTCGTACCTTGCTAGCCTTGGTGCACGAACGGCATGTCAGATATGACGAACAGAACCGTCGGTGGCAACCATGTAGCCCTCGAAAGAATTTTGTTCGTGTAGTCAATCAGGACAAGCATCAAGCGAAGCGAGGGCCAGTGGAATTTCGGGATGCACCCGCCGAGGCCGCTTTTCGGTCCGCCCTGCGCGCCTGGTTTCAGAGTAACGGGTCGAATGGTGAAAGGTGGGATCTGAATGTTCCTGCCGACGTCGTAGCAGCGCGCGCTTGGAGTCGCTTGCTGCACGAAGCTGGATATGCCGGACTGACCTGGCCCGTCGAGTACGGCGGACGTGAGCTCGATCCGACGTATCAGGCGATCTTCTACGACGAAATGGTGGCGGCGCGCGCCCCTGTGCATGTCGGTCTGATCGGGCTCAACATGGCGGGACCCACCATCATCGCGTGGGGTACCGCTCAACAGAAACAGCGATTCTTGGCGCCCCTGCTCGCCGCCGAGGAGATCTGGTGCCAGGGCTTCTCAGAACCTGGCAGCGGGTCCGATCTGGCAAGTGCGACAACGCGCGCCGTACTCGACGGCGATGAATGGGTGATCAACGGACAGAAGGTGTGGTCGTCACACGCGCACATCGCAGACTGGTGTATTCTGCTCGTCCGTACCGACACGACCGTTCCCAAGCACCAGGGACTTTCGTACCTTCTCGTCGACATGCGTTTGGCGGGAATCGAAGTGCGACCGCTGCGGCAGTTGACCGGCGAATCGGAGTTCAACGAAATCTTCTTTACCGATGTTCGGATCCCGCGTGAGTCGATGCTCGGAAAACCCGGTGACGGCTGGAATGTCGCGATGACCACACTTATGCACGAGCGAGGCACTTTGGGTTTCCTCTTCGCCGCGGGATTGCAGTCCAATCTCTCCCGGTTGGTTGAATTCGTGGCGGAGCCCTCCGCTGACGGCAGCACCCCCGCCGACGACCCCACGGTCCGCGCGGAGGTGGCACGCGAATGGGTTGCGGTCCAGGCGCTCAAGTTCACGAATTATCGCTCGCTCAGCCGAGTAATCGAGACTGGAATTCCTGGCCCGGAATCGTCAATTACCAAAATCGCCTGGGCCGAGTCGAACCAGCGGATTACCACGTTGGCAACCCGGCTGCAAGGCATGGCGGGGGGACTGGCCGGCGAATCTGCCGCTTGGGATGGATTTTGGCAGCAGCAGCAATTGCGTAGCCGCGGAAACAGTATCGAGGGCGGCACCTCAGAAATCCTGCGGAACATCGTCGCCGAGCGGGTTCTGAATCTTCCGCGCGGCCGCTGACGCGGCGACCAAATCAACCAGGAGCCATCGTGGACTTCACACTGTCCGAAGAGCAGGAACTGCTGCGCAAATCTGCTGAGAAATTCCTCGCGAAGCGAGTTCCGGTAGAAAGTTCGCTGGCGCTGATCGACGGTGACGGGTCCGGCTGGGCTCCCGCCATCTGGCGCGAGATTGCGGCACTCGGGTGGCTCGACGATGAACTCGACCTGCTTGATCAAGCCGTGCTGGTCGAGGAATGCGGTGCTGTGCTGCTACCTGCGCCGTTCTTCTCCACGCTTGTCGCGATGCCTGCCGGTGTCGATTCACCCCTGCGGCAGCGCGACATGACCCGAGCGGGCGGACTGACTCTCGCCTGGGCAGAGAAGGGGCACGGATTCGGCCTCACCGACGCCCTGTACACAGGTGCAACAGCCGTCACCGACCCGGTGATCACGGGCGGCAAGACGTTCGTCGCCGATGCTGCCAAGGTCGGCGGATTCGTGGTCGTCGCGCACGATCATGATGGCCCGCAGTTGGTCTACGTCGATGCGTCCGATGTCCGTATCCGCACGCATTCGACCTTGGACCGGTCGAGGCCGCTCGCCGACATCGAACTGACCGCCGCACCAGCTCTCCCGCTGATTCCGTCGGCGGATGTCGTGGACGTGGTCGCCGCCATGGAACATCGGGCGTATGTGCTGGCCGCCGCCGAGGCCCTCGGCGTCGGACGGTCAGCGCTGGACCTGGGATTGGCTCAAGCGCGCGAGCGGAGCCAATTCGGTAAGCCCATCGGCGCCTACCAAGCGGTATCGCACCGGCTGGTCGATGCATACGCTGAACTCGAACTCGCACGGTCGCTTACCTATTGGGCGGTACACAGCCTGCAGACGGTCGACAACAACCGCGCGACTGCGTGCGCTGCCGCGAAGGTGGCCGCAACTGCCGCTGCCGTCCACGCCTGCGAGGCGACGATCCAAATCACTGGCGGTCTTGGGATGACCTGGGACCACGTCGCCCACCGACTTTACAAGCGAGCCATGTCTCTTCAGTCCTACATGGCCGGCGAGCGACGCCTCTACCAAGACATCGCCGATGCAATTCTTCCGCGACGCAGTTAGCCTCCGCCTTTCGGTTGCTTGACGGGGGCCCGCGCGTGGGTGGGGTGCTCCGGGGTTCCTTGGGTTGTGGGCGGATGGTGGTGGGTTCGCCGGTCAGGTTGCCGGCCCGGGGCAGGGCCCTGACGCGGGTGGACGCGGTGGCCTGGTTGTGGCGCCGGGACCAGGCGGCGGCGATCCGCAGGTGGAGGCGGCCGCGGTCTCGGGTGATGCGGACCGCGGCGTGCAGCAGCCGGCAGCGGAGTTTCTTCGGTCCGGCGTCGGCGAGTTCGCCGTCCAGTAGCAGGGTGCGGGTCCAGGCGAGCGCCTGCGGCCTGGATGACCGGGTCCCTGGCCGTGTCCACGGCTGTGGTGAAGTCGCAGCGGTCCCGGTCGGTGCCCGCCGGGAGTGTGCGGCCTGCACCATCACGATCCGTAGCGCCTGGCAGGGCGCCGGCAGGGCCCTGCATTTCCTGTAGAGCCGTCGCTCAGGCGGGTCAGGCCCGCGGTCAGCTTCGCCCAGGTGGCCAGGTGCGAACCCGCCCGCGGCGACGGTGGACTCCTGTGAGACGGACGTCAGACCAGGCGGCTGGGTGAATGCGTTGACTACCCGACAACTACCCGACCTTTAGTCAAGGCCCAGCCCTTGTCATTCCGGCCGCCACTGCGGCTGAGATCGGGCAACGCCTCGCCATTCACAGGCACGGACCGGTTAGGACGAGCTCGGGTCGGCTCGAGGTGATTGCGGAAGAGGTACTTCAGCCGATCCGTGGGAACTACTGGCAGTGTTCTGCATGCGGCCCCGGCCGATGACCTGCGCCCGGCGGTCGGCGACTCGCGAAGGCTCGAAGTGCTTCATCCAGTTCTGTGCGGTCTCGTCCTCGACCTGTAGCGCTGGATCGACCATGTGCTCTTCGGCACGGCGGTACGACGCGAGCAGAGTGCGGACGCCAGGTTGGTCGTTGCCGACTATCGACAACACGACCTCGACCGTACTGGCCAACAGGCTTTCGTGCTCGACCACCTGCGTCACCAGCCCCACCCGCAGAGCCTCGGCCGCGGTCACGAAGTCGCCGGAAAGGCTCATGCGCCGCGCGAACCCCCGGCCCACCGCGGCGGGAAGCCGTGACGTCAGGCCCCACCTGGGCACTACCCCGACCCGGGCGTGGGTGTCGGCGAACCGAGCACGGTCCGAGGCGATGAGGAAGTCGCAGTCCAGCGCGAGTTCGAGGCCGCCGGTTATCGCGGCACCGTTGATCGCGCCGATCACAGGTTTGGCCAGTGGACGCCACGGGTGCCCGGTAGGTGTGCCGTCACCTGAGATCTCGGCATCGTCGCCGGGCTTCCCGAGCTCCCGCAGGTCGACTCCGGCGCAGAAGGCGGGGTCGGAGCCGGTGAGGATGACGGCATCGGTCTTCTCGTCAGCGTCGGCGTCGGCGAGTTCAGCGCGGAGGCCGGCGATAAGGGCGATGTTCAGCGCGTTGCGCGATTTGGGCCGATTGAGCGTGAGGATCCGCACGCGTCCCCGCTGCTCGATGAGCAGTACCGGATCGATCGTCGGAGTTGAGTTGCTCATTGAGAACTTTCTCGTAGAAGAGTGTCGCGAACTTCCTGAATGTCAGGACGGGCGAACGGAGAGTGCGAGTAATGTCGTGGATTCGGCGATTCGGAACCCGATCCACGTTTTCGACGGCCTTGGTCACCGCCATGGCATCCGTCCTCGGTGGCGACGGTGCGCGACCGATCCGCCAGCGCATCCGCCGAAGCCGATTGCGCTGGGCGCCCTGCTGTCTATCGGCTGAGCCTGGAGGCCT
>JAOPVF010000122.1 GCA_025963195.1 Mycobacterium sp.
GTCTGTTCTGCCTCTTGCCGCTTCTTTCTCGTCATACCGAGCGCCGCGGGATCACCCGCGCCGGGCAGGACGACCTTTCAACTTTCGGAGTTTCACCCTTGTCTGTTTCCATGCCCATTTCCGAGCCGGTTTCCCAGCCCGAAGGCGACACCGCGCCGCGCTTCGCGGACTTCGGTCTCCCCTCTGCCGTCGTTGCCGCCATGGCCGCCAACGGCATCGAGAACGCCTTCCCCATTCAGGCTGCGACGCTGCCGGATTCGCTTGCTGGTCGTGACGTTCTCGGCCGTGGCCGCACCGGCTCCGGCAAGACCTACGCCTTCCTGCTGCCGGTGGTCGCCCGCCTGGCCAGCAGCACGACCCCCCGCCAGGCCGGTCGCCCCCGTGCCCTGATCCTGGCTCCCACACGCGAACTCGTCTCGCAGATCGACGCCGCTCTCGCGCCGTTGGCCAAGGCGATGAATCTGCGTTCGGTCACCATCTTCGGTGGCGTCGGACCCGGCCCGCAGATCGCCAAGCTGCGTGAGGGCGTCGACGTCGTCATCGCCTGCCCCGGCCGGCTCGAGGATCACGTGCAGTCCCGTCACGCCGATCTGTCCGCCGTGGAGATCACCGTGCTCGACGAGGCCGACCACATGGCCGACCTCGGCTTCCTGCCCCCGGTCAAGCGATTGATGGACAAGACGCCGAAGGACGGACAGCGGATGCTGTTCTCCGCCACACTCGATGGCGGCGTCGACGTGCTGATCAAGCGCTACCTGCACAATCCGGTGGTGCACAGCGTCGATTCCGAGCAGTCGCCGGTCTCCGCGATGGTTCACCACGTGCTGCACGTCGACAATGCGGCCCGCATCGACGTCCTCACCGACCTCGCGGCGGCGCCGGGACGTACCATCATGTTCTCCCGGACCAAGCACGGCGCGAAGGGTCTTGCCCGCAAACTCAATTCACGCGGCGTGCCCGCGGTTGAGTTGCACGGCAACCTGTCTCAGAACGCCCGTACCCGCAACCTCGCGGCCTTCTCCGACGGTTCGGCCGCTGTGCTGGTGGCCACCGACATCGCCGCGCGTGGCATCCACGTCGACGACGTCAGCCTGGTCATTCACGCCGACCCACCGGTCGAACACAAGGCGTACCTGCACCGCTCGGGCCGCACGGCCCGCGCAGGCAACGAGGGCACCGTCGTGACCCTGATGATCGACTCGCAGGTGTCCGACGTCCGCACCCTTACCCGGAAGGCAGGCGTCAAGCCGACGATCACCCGCTTCAGCGGTACCTCGCACCCGGTGCTGCAGGAGATCGCGCCCGGCGAACGCACCTTCGGTGAGCCGTTGGTCCTCGACGTTCCCGCGTCGCAGCCGTCGTCCTCGAGGCAGCGCAGCCACGGTGGTGGTGGCGGCGGTCGGTCGTCTTCACCGAACCCCCGTTCGGGCAACGGATCACGTGGCGGCAACGGGTCGCGAGGCGGAAACCGCTCGCGCGGCGGAGAGCTGCGTTCCTACACCACCACGTCGAGTCGCACGGGCGGCTCGCGCGGATCCCGCAGCCGCTAGACCAAGACGGTGCCGCCGTCGACCTTCAGGACGACGCCGGTGCCGTAGGCCTGCTCCATGCAGTACACGTAGGCCAACGCCACGTCATCGACCTCACCGATGCGACCGAGCGGAAGTCCCTGCGCCGCTTGGCTATACATCGCCTGACGGTCGACATCGGTCATCGCATCCCACAGCGGGGTGCGCACCACACCTGGCGCGATTGCGTTGACCCGAATCGGTGCCAGCTCGACGGCTAGTGCGGTGGTCAAGGCGTTCATCGCGCCACAGACGCTCACCGGCAGGGCACCGAATCCCGGTTGCTCGGCAGCGGTGCCGCTGGTGAGCGTGATCGATCCGCCCTCGGCGATATGTGGTGCGAACGTCCGTACCGCGCTCAGCGCTCCGACGAAGCGGGTCTGGAAGAACCTCGTGATCCGCGTCGGCGTCAGGTCCACGAGGCTCGCCAGTTCGAGAGTCTCTCCCGCGGTGAACACCAAGTGATCGATCTCGCCGACGGTGCGCGCGAACCGATCCAGCGACGCCTCGTCGGTGAGATCGACGGTGGCTCCCCTCGCCCCTTCTGGCAGAAGCGCAAGTGCACGCTCGACGCTGGACTGACGGCGCGACGCCACGATCGGGATGGCGCCGCGTTCGGCGACGGCGGTCGCGACACCAAGGCCGATGCCGGATGTGCCGCCGATGACGAGGACTCGGCTGTTCTTCAGACTCATGCCACCACGGTCCGCTCCGCGTCGGCCACCGTCCAAGACTCTTTTCGTCGCCTCGCGATACCCTGAAGGTATGGCTGGAGGCATGAACAAACCGGACCTCGACATGCGCAAGCTGAGGTACTTCGTCGCGGTGGCCGAGGAGTTGAACTTCGGCCGGGCGGCGCGGCGCCTGCACATCGCCCAGCCGGTGTTGTCTCGTCAGATCCGCGCGTTCGAGGACGAGCTCGGGGCCCGGCTGTTCGTCCGCGACTCCCGCGGCACCGAGTTGACGGCCGCGGGCGCCCAACTTCTCGAGGATGCCCGGTTCATGTTGCGCGAGTCGAAGGCCTTGCAGGAGAGGCTGGTTCGGGCCACGGCATCGACGGTGACTGTGGTCGTCGGGGTCATGCCGGGGCTCTTGGCGACGGCGGCGGTACGCAAGTTCGAAGCCGCAGAACCGTCGTGTCATGCCCGGGTGATCCAGGTGGGGTGGGCCGACCAGATCGACGTGGTCCGGCGCGGGGACGCCGACGTGGTGTACGCCCGCGAGCCGATCGACCACCACGGGCTGGGCACCGCGGCGCTTCTCGAGGA
>JAOPVF010000140.1 GCA_025963195.1 Mycobacterium sp.
CGGCTCGTCCTCGCCAGCCGACTCGTCCTCGAGCAGTTGGGTGGCGGCACGGTGGAAGCGCCCGATCTCCGCGAGCATCACGAGATACCGCGGCCGGCCCAGCGACGACCACGACGGAAACAGCCCGCCGATGCCGCGGGCGCTCGCGTACTCGAGGCCGGAGTCGTCGTCGCGTACCGACATCGACATGTCGGTATCGCGGGTCGCGATGCCGAGATCGGCGAACAGCCTGCACAGCGTTGGATACGTCCGGTCGTTGTGCACCAGGAACGCCGAGTCGATTCCGACGACGTTGCCGCGTCCGTCGTCGACGTAGTGGGTATGGGCATGGCCGCCCAGCCGGGTATCCGCGTCGAACAGCGTCACCCGCTGGCGGCCGGACAACACGTATGCGGCGGTGAGTCCGGCCACGCCGCTCCCGATGACGGCGATCGAGCGCCCGAATGTGTCTTCGCGTTCCACGACCGCTATTCGGAGCCGCTCGATTCTTGGATTGGTGTCGGTCGCGTTGCGTGCCGGGCAACCGCGCGTAGTGTGCCGATCGTGACGATGACGGTCTTCCGAAATGGAACCATTTGGACGGGAACATCCGAGCAGACGACCGATGCGCTGCTAGTGAGGGACGGCGTCATCGCGGGCCTTGGTGAGGCCGCGCTCGGACGCGATGGGGCCACCGAAGTCGACCTCGACGGCGGCTTCCTGATGCCGTCCTTCGGAGACGGACACGCCCACCCGATGCTTGGCGGGCTGGAGTTCGTCGGGCCCGCGGTGCGCCCGTGCACGTCGGTCGAGGAGATCGTCGAGGCCGTCCGGGCCTTCGCCGCCGAGCACCCCGGCGACGAGTGGATCGTCGGTGCCTCCTACGACAGCAGCCTCGCTCCGGGCGGCCTCTTCGACGCCCGCTGGTTGGACGAGGCGGTACCCGACAGGCCGGTGTTCCTGCGGGCGTGGGACTACCACACGGCCTGGTGCAATTCGGTTGCCCTGCAACGGGCCGGCATCACGGCCGACACGCCGAACCCGCCGCTCGGCGAGATCCCGCACCGCGACGACGGCTCGGTGCTCGGGACCCTACGGGAGTGGGGTGCGGTCGACTTGGTCACCGCCGTCATGCCCGTGCGCGACGAGGAAGTCAGGATCGCCGCACTCGGCACCGCCGCCGACTACTACCTGGCCAGGGGTGTCACCTGGGTGCAAGACGCGTGGGTCGAGCCGGGCGACGTCGACACCTACGTCACCGCGGCCCAGCGCGACGCCCTGCGCATCCGGTTCAACCTGGCGCTCTACGCCGATCCGCGCTACTTCGACTCGCAGCTGGACGGTTTCGCGGAGGCCCGCCGCCGGGTCGACGAAGTGGGGTCGCCGCTGCTGACCGCGCACACGGTGAAGTTCTTCGCCGACGGCGTCGTCGAGAACGAGACCGGCGCTCTGCTGGCGCCGTACTGCGATGGGCTCCACTCACACGGCATGCAGGTCTGGGAAGGGAACAGTCTGGCCGAGGCGGCCCGTCGCGTCGACGAGTTGGGCCTGCAGATCCACATCCACGCCATCGGCGACGCCGCCGTGCGCCAGGCGCTCGATGCCATCGCGTACGCCGTCGAGTGCAATGGTCCGCGGGACCGGCGGCCGGTGATCGCGCACGCGCAGCTGGTCGACGAAGCCGACCTGAACCGGTTCGCCGAGCTCGGCGTGATCGCCAACATGCAACCGCTGTGGGCGCAGCTGGATGCACTGATGACCGTGCTCACGGTGCCCCGGCTTGGCGTCGAACGGTCGGACAAGCAGTACCGGATTCGCACCATCGACGACTCGGGCGCCTTGGCGTTCGGGTCGGATTGGCCGGTGTCATCCGGTGCGCCGCTCGACGGCATCGCCGTCGCGATCTCACGCCGCACCGCGGACGGAGATCCGGAGGGCGGTTGGACGCCCGAGGAGATCGTGACCCTGGAACGGGCATTGACGGCGTACACGTCGGCGGTAGCTGAACAAGCATTCGCCGGACAAGCGAACGCACCGTGGGGCACGATCGGCGTCGGCGCCAGCGCCGATCTGGTGTGGCTCGATCGCGATCCCCGCACCGTCTCGGCGCTCGACGTCCCCGCAATCGTGGTACGCGGAACCTTCCTGCAGGGCAGGTCGGTGCATTCCGCTACCTGAGAGGAGTGACCATGTCCACCGCACACTCTGAGTCATCCCCGCCCGTCGCCGCGACGGCAGCGGGGGAGGGTCATCTCAAACGCGCGCTCGGCGTGCCGTCCCTAGTGCTGTTCGGCATGGTCTACATGGTGCCGCTCACGGTGTTCACCACCTACGGCATCGTGACTCAGCTGACCGGCGGCCGGCTGTCCGTGGCGTATCTGGTCACGCTGGCGGCGATGGTGTTCACCGCGAGGTCCTACGCCAGGATGTCGGCCGCTTATCCCGTGGCCGGTTCCGCCTATGCGTACACGCAGAAGTCGTTCGGGGCGCCGGTCGGCTTCCTGGCGGGCTGGTCGCTGCTGTTGGACTATCTGTTCCTGCCGATGTTGAACTACCTCGTCATCGGCATCTACATGAGCGCCGCGATCCCGGCCGTGCCGCCGTGGGTGTGGATCCTGATCGCCGTTGTCGTGGTGACGATCCTCAACATCGTCGGCATCGTGTCGGTGGCTCGAGCCAACTTCCTGCTGCTGGCGCTGCAGTTGATCTTCATCGTGGTTCTCGTGGTGATGGCCTTCGTGACGATCACCAAGATGGGCAGCGTCAACCTGGTGGCGCCGTTCACCGGTGACGGTTCGGTCGGCGGCGCGAGCCCGATCTTTGCGGGCGCCGCCATTCTCTGCCTGTCCTTCCTCGGGTTCGACGCGGTATCCACGCTGTCTGAGGAGGCAAAGGATCCCACTCGCACTGTGCCCAAGGCGATCATGATCGCCACCGTGGTGTGCGGTCTCATCTTCATCGGGCTGTCCTACGTCTCCCAGTTGGTGTTCCCGTCGAACCAGTTCGCCGACGTCGATGCGGGTTCGACGGACGTCATGCTGGCGGCGGGTGGGCAGTTCCTCAACGTGTTCTTCACCGCCGCATACGTCGCGGGCTGCATCGGGTCCGCGCTCACCTCACAGGCGTCGGTGGCTCGAATCCTCTACGCAATGGGGCGCGACGGCATCCTTCCCAGGAAGGTGTTCGGGCACGTCTCGATACGCTTCGCCACGCCGACCTTCGCCATCCTGGTGGTGTCGGTGATATCGCTCGCGGCGCTATGGATCGAACTGGGATTCCTCGCTTCGATCGTGAGTTTCGGCGCGCTGGTGGCCTTCTCGGCCGTGAACCTCACCGTCATCAAGCACTACTTCATCGACAAGGGCGAGAAGAATGTGCTCAACAACGTGATCCTGCCGGTGATCGGCTTCGCCCTGACCGTGTGGTTGTGGTTCAACCTGTCATGGCTGACGTTGGAGGTCGGATTGATCTGGCTGGCAATCGGTCTCGCGTGGCTGCTCTTCATGACCCGCGGTTTCCAGCGGCCGACTCCGGTGCTGGAACTCGAGGAGTAGCGTTCAGGCCGGCGGCCACGACCGGGCCGCGGCGGAAAGCCCTCGGACGAGCCGCGAGGTCGCCGGCGTCAATCCGTCGTCGCCGACCATGCCGCTGCGGGGGCTGATGCCGCGCACCCGCGGTGAGAGTTCGAGCTGTGCGCCACCGCCACGCGGGCGGTTCACGGGGTTGTCCGGGTGCAGGCCCCGCAGTTCACGGGGGATCTGATCGAGGTCGACGACGACTTGGTATCCGGGGATGACGACGTGGTGCGCGACATGTGCGGCCAGATCGCGGTTGCGCCCGCCGACGAGCAACTGGGTGCTCCGATTCATGCGTCCGTAGCCGTGCAGCGACACCACGATGTCGACGTGATCGAGGAACTCCGCAAGCAATGGCGACTCGTCGGCACGAAAGGCATTGGACGCCAGATGGTTCGGGTAATCGTGCGGGTGACGCACGACATACACCGAAGCGTCGGCCTCGGCAGCCGCCCGATCGGCGATGACGTCGGTCATCTTCTCCAGGCCGCCGCCATGGATGGCGAGGAACCCGAAGGTGGACCGCAATACGCTCGATTCCGTGACGTCGGGATCGGCGAGCAGCTCTGAAAGTGATTGCGGTGCAGACGGGTCCGGATCACCCAGCTGGCGTGGCCAGTGCATCGGATCCCAACGGTTGAGGAATTCGACCCAACGGCTCGGGAGCCCGTGGTGTCCCGCCGCTTCGATGATCCGCTCCAGATAGCCTTCCCGCGCGGCGCCGGGCTCGACGCGGTGATCGACGTAGACCCAAGCCTCGGTCGGTCCGTCGTCGGTGTTCACGACGGCCCGGTCACGGCGGTACCGCACGGGTACGCCTTCGGCGCTGTCGAGCGTCGCCAGGTCACGGTCGCTCACTCGCCACACCACGCCATGCACCTGCGAGCCATGGAACGGCTCGACGGTGGCGACACCGCGTTCGTTGATCAGCCAGTCGTGGTCGGCGAGCGTCGCGGGCCGGGGATCGGTGGCATCGGGGCAGCGCAGCGCCATCTGCGCCACGCTCAGGTTCGAGCCGTAGGCGAAGTAGGCGTGCAGCACGTTGCAACTTTACCCAGGCCGTCCCAGCAACCTTCTTCCAAGAAACCGCCAAGGCTGCCTGAAGACACTGTGCATGATTCACACAGCCGACACAGATGGGGAGATTCATGAACGGCATTTCGTACCGCCAGCAGGCGGTGAAGGTCACCAAGCTGGTGACGTTCGCATTGGCAACGGTCGCGACGGCCATCGTTCTGCCGGCAACCGCGCAGGCCGACGACGCCTATCGCGTCGACCAGGGCAAGCAGGCGTACGCGACGTGTAGCTACTCCGCGATCGGTTCCGGCTTTGGTCAGTGGCCCGCCCTCGCCTACGGCCAGACGAGGTCGCTCGGTGCGCTCACCTGTGACAGCGAGCCGTCGGGAATGACGTGCACCGACGGCAGCACCGGCCACTTCTTCCGGATCTCGCGCGATTCCTACCAGGTTGGCTGATCGTCAGCCCGTGACGGTCAGATAGATCAGCACGACGTTGAGCACGATGATGACTCCCGCGACGGTCCACCCAAGCGCGGTGGTGACGCGGTGGTTGACGTCGTCGCCCATCAACGAGCGGTTGGACGTCAACCGCACCAGTGGCACCAGCGCGAACGGGATGCCGAAGGACAGCACTACCTGCGACAGCACCAGCGCGCGGCTGGGGTCGACGCCGATCGCGAGGATCACCAACGCCGGGATGAGCGTCACCAGTCGGCGCAGCAGTAGCGGGTAGGAGCGGCGCAGCAGTCCCTGCATGATCATCGCGCCGGCGTACGCACCCACCGACGTCGATGCCAGGCCGGACGCCAGCAGCCCGATGGCGAAGAACAATGCGACGGTCGGCCCGAGCGCGCCCTGCACGGCGGCGTAGGCACCCTCGATGGAGTCGGTGTTATGGACGCCCTGCAGGTTGGTGGCGGTCACCAGCAGCATGGCCAGGTTCACCGCGCCGGCGACGAGCATGGCGATGCCGACGTCGTAACGGGTGATGCGCAACATCCGTCGTCGTGCGGCGCCGGCCTCGGGTTGGCCGTGCCGGTCGCGGGCCAGGCCGGAGTGCAAGTAGACGGCGTGGGGCATGACCGTCGCGCCGAGCATCGCGGTGGCGAGCAGGATGCTCTCGGCGCCGTCGAAGCGCGGCACCAAGCCGCTCGCCACGTCGGCGACCGATGGTGGCTCGACCACCAGGCTGGTCAGGAAGCCGATCGCGATGACGAGCAGCAGTCCGGTGATCATCCGTTCGAAGACTCGTTGCCCGCGCCGGTTCTGCACCATCAGCAGCAGCAGTGAGACCGCTCCTGTGATGACGCCACCCATCAGCAGCGGCAGATCGAACAGTAGGTACAGCGCGATGGCTCCACCGACGACCTCGGCGAGATCGGTTGCCATGGCGACCAATTCGGCTTGCAGCCAGTACGCGATCCGGGTAGGGGTGCGGGTGTGGTCGGCCACTGATTCGGGAAGGCTGCGCCCGGTGACGAGTCCCAGCTTGGCGGACAGATACTGCACCAGGCCCGCCATCACGTTGGCCGCGAGGATCACCCAGACGAGGAGGAAGCCGTACTGCGCTCCCGCGCTGACGTTGGCCGCGACGTTGCCGGGGTCGACGTAGGCGATGGCGGCGACGAACGCGGGCCCGAGCAGCAGCCACGAGGCGCTCGGAGGCGCCTTCGATTCAGATAACACCAACCCCACTCTCTATCCGGCAAAACGAATAGAAAAGTTAGGTTAGCCGAAATCTGGTCGGAGCGGCAACGGCTACCAGCCGAGGTCCAAGACGAAGCCGCCGCCGTATGGCCAGCCGTAGTACGGGCCGTTGTTCATCGCAGGCGGCCCCGTGATGATCTGGGTATGGCCAGGGGTCTGGCATTGCGTCGTGTTCGGGCCCGTGT
>JAOPVF010000214.1 GCA_025963195.1 Mycobacterium sp.
CTTTAGCCACCAACCTCACGCCTGATCCTGCAGTGCGCGGATGGCCAGCCACGCCGCGGTGCGATCGTCCGGGTTCGACATGGAGAGCCCGGTGAGCTCCTCGATGCGCCGGATGCGGGTGGTGAGCGTCTGGCGGTGCACGCGCAGTTTGGAAGCCGTTGCGCCCCATACGCCGTGCTCGGCGAGGTAGACCTGCAACGTGTCGAACAACGGGCCATGCCCGCCGTCGTCCTCCCGCAGCGGGTCGAGTACGGCGGCTATGCGCGTCGTCGCGCTGTCGTCGAGGTGTTCGAGAACGTAGGACACCGTGGCCAACGACCGGTACCAGACGACGGGCTGGGCGTCGACGAGCGCGATCTCCAGCGATTGCTTCGCCTCGGCGGCCGACCGTGCCAGG
The DNA here is from genome assembly GCA_025963195.1 of Mycobacterium sp. Taxonomy (GTDB): domain Bacteria; phylum Actinomycetota; class Actinomycetes; order Mycobacteriales; family Mycobacteriaceae; genus Mycobacterium. The sequence goes on from JAOPVF010000214.1 coordinate 398, forward strand.
GAATGCGGCTCCGACGGCGATCCCAGGCCCAGCCGCAACGGCATGCGCGCCACACCGGCGAGGCCCTCGACGATCCTGGCCAATTCGGCGGCACCGTCGTCGCCGATGAATCCGAGTACCCGGCCCTGCGACGCCGAAAGCACGTGTGCGGCACCGATTTCGTCGAGCCAGCGGATGGCCATCCGTTCCGCGTCGATCGCGCGGGACCGGGACGCGACGGCGAAGGCGGTGAGCGAATCGGCGTGAACTCCCCAACGCCGCAACAGTTCAGCAGCCTCCGGGCCGCCGCGCAACAGCGTCGACAGCATCACCTCGCGCCCCAGTCGTTCGGTCGCCGGGTGATCCGGGGTGCGGAGCAGGAGATCCAGCAGCGCTGCGGCCTGTGAGCCCAGATCACGGCTGCGACTGGTCGATCCGCGTGCGTTGATCACCAGGTGGGCGCTGATGTCCTCGCCCTGGCCGACGGCATGAACCTGCAGTCCGTGATGACGGACGCGCACAGGGCGATTGAACGCCACCGCCACGGCGTCACGCACGTGCAGACCACCCGCACCCGCGGTCGTGATCATCTGGCCGTGCGCGTCGAGCAGCACCACCCACCCGTCGATCCGATGGGCGAGTTCGGCCACCACTGCGACCACTCCACCTCGCCGCGCCACCTGCGTCAGCACCTTGGTGCCGGTGGTGACGCGGCGGTCCTCGGCGGCCTGATCCGCAGCGATCAGCGCAACCAGACGCGGGTGCACCACGTCAGCAGACGTGGTGGGCACCAACAGCGTGGTGATGGCCGCCGCGTCCAGTGCCGAGCGCAGGCCGTCGTCGACCTCGCTGCCCGCCACGACCAGGACGCATGCCGCGAGGGACGTCCGGCGCGGCCCGTCCGCGAGCGCCTCGACGAAATCGGCCGGTGTCCCGACGACCAACGTCGCACGTACGGCGGACACGGCCATCACGAACTCGGCGAGCCGGACGGCTCCCTCGACCGGCGCCGCGACGTCGATGCCGCCCGGGGATAGCTCGGCCGACAGATAGTCCCCGATCGACCGCACGTCGTACGCCACGTGGGGAGTGTACGAAATGTTGAAATTCGGCGCTTAGTTCACACTTTCTCGCAATGACGGGAGGCGCTGAGATTCGTACCATTCGACGGACTCGTCCCCGACTTCAAGGAACCGTGTGAAAGCCGTCATCTTCCGAGATCCCTCCACTCCCATCGAGTTCACCGACGTCGACCTCGCAGGTCCCAAGCGTGGCGAGGTCCGCGTGCAGATTGCTGCCGCTGGCGTGTGCCACTCCGATCTGCACGTCAAGCGCGGCGACTGGGAGGCGCCCGCACCGCTGGTGATGGGGCACGAGGGTGCGGGTGTGGTGGTCGAACTCGGCGAGGGCGTCACCTCGCTGGCGGTGGGTGACCACGTCGTGTTGTCGTGGGTCCCGCCGTGCGGTGAGTGCCGCTACTGCCGCTCCGGCCACGAGGCCCGCTGCCAGAAGGTCGCCACCGAGGTGGCTCCCAAGGGGGTGCTCTTCGACGGCACCTCGCGGCTGTCCAAGAACGGCGAGACACTGCACCACTACCTCGGCGTCTCTTCGTTTGCCGAGGAGGTGATCGTGCCGGCGTCGGGCGCGGTGAAGGTGCGCGACGACGCCCCGCTGGACGCGATCGCCGTCGTCGGCTGTGCCGTCGCCACCGGCGTCGGTGCCGTGCTCAACACCGCAGCCGTCGAGCCCGGTGCGACGGTCGCGGTGATCGGCTGCGGCGGCGTCGGCCTCAACGTCGTCCAGGGCGCCAAGCTTGCCGGCGCCGAGCGCATCATCGCGATCGACGTACTGCCCGACAAGACCGCCCTCGCAGTGCAGTTCGGCGCCACCGACCGCATCGACGCATCTCGGGGTGGCGCGGTGGAACTGCTCTTCGAGATCCTTCCCGACGGCGTCGACTACGCGTTCGACGCGATCGGCCACACCAGCACCACCGAGCAGGCGATCCGCATGCTTGGTCTCGGCGGGGCCGCCGTCGTGGTTGGCCTGCCCAAGACGGGAGCCAAGGCGTCATTCGAACCGCTGGTGCTCGCCGAGGCCGACCAACGGATCCTCGGCTCCAACTACGGATCGGTGCGGCCATCGATCGACATCCCCGCGCTCGTCGACCGGTACATGGACGGCCAGCTGAAACTCGACCCGCTGATTTGGGCGCGTCGGCCGTTGGCAGAAGCCGCTGCCGCCTTCGAGAACCTCGAATCCGGCGAAGCCCTGCGCACCCTGCTCATCCCCTGATCGCGTACCCCAAAAACTAGGAGTCCCAGGCGTGTCCACCTCCACCCGCGACGCGGGACCAGCCGATGCGGGACTGCGCCACGGCGTGATGTCCGGGCCGGAACTAGCGGCCCAAGCCATCGCCAACATCGCCCCCAGCGCCGTCATCGCGTTCACCGCAGCAGCCATTTACCTGAGCGCGGGCAAGGCCACCATCTATTCGTTCGCCTTGGCGACCGTCGCGATTCTCGCCGTCGGCTACTGCGTCGTCGTGTTCGCGCGACGCAATGCCTCTGCCGGTTCGCTCTACACCTACGTGTCCAAGGGGCTCGGCCCGTTCGGCGCCTACCTCGCCGGGGTGACGCTGCTGGTCGGCTGCTGGGGGATCGCGGCGGGGTCACTGGGCGGTGCGGTCTCGTACATGAACGACTTCCTGAACCTGATCGGCGTCCCGGTCCAGGGCGCGGGGTGGCAGATCGCGCTGGCGATCATCCTCGGTGGATTGGCGACGCTGTTCACCATCCGCGGGATCCGTCTGTCGGCACGGGTTTCGCTCGTGCTCGAGCTGATCTCGGTCACGATCATCACGGTTCTGCTGGTGCTTGCCCTGCTGTGGGCAGGCAAGTCGGCGTGGGATCCCTCGCAGTTCTCGTTGGCCGACATCCCGGCGCAAGGGGTGGCTACGGGCATGGTGCTGGGCATCCTTGGATTCGTCGGATTCTCATCGGCCGATGCGCTGGGCCGCGAGGCCCGCAACCCGTACACGGCCATCCCGAGGGCCATCATCTGGAGTGCGGTGGTCGTCGGCGTGCTCTACGTGTTCGCGGCGTACACACAGATCGCGCTGTTGAAGGAAGGCCTTGCCGACAGCGCAAGTCCGTTGCAGGACATCGCCGTTCTGATCGGGATGCCGTCCTGGTTCACACCCATCTTGACCTTCGGCGTCGGCGCCTCGTTCTTCGCCGTCGTCGTCGCCCCGCTGAACGTCGTCGGCCGCATCGTCTACGTCATGGGCAAGGAGGGCGTCGTCGCCGCACGGTTCGGCCGCACCCACGAAGGCCACCTCACCCCGCACCGGGTGCTACTGGTGGCAGGCCCGTTGGCGATCGCGTGCGACGTCGTCATGCTGGCGTTCGGCGTGCACCCGATGGACATCGTGGTCTGGGTAGACACCTACGGGACGTACGGCTACATGGTGGCCTACGCGTTGGTCGCCATCGCATGCGTGGTCTACACCAAGCGCGAGGCCATGCCCAACAGGCTGGTATGGGTAGCCGCCGTCATCGCGGTGGCGACCATGGCCTACACCTTCTTGGCCAACATCTATCCCGTTCCGGCCTTCCCGCTCAACGTCATTCCGTACTTGTTCGTGGCGACGGTCCTGATTGCGCTCGGCTGGTACTTCGTGCTGGTACAGCGCCGTCCCGAGGTGATCGCGCGGATCGGCAAGACCGAGACCGATCTGCTCGACGGAGTGGGTTAGCGGGCGCGGGGGCTCAGCGGTGTTTCTGTGACGATCTGGAATCGTGCTCGGCGCCCAACCTGAATCAGGCCCGCACCGCCGGTCTGGCTCAGGTTTGCAACGTGGCGGTGACGGGGAGTTGGTGGCTCGGGGGCGGCTCGTCCGATCCGCCGCTCCCTAGGTCGCCTCCGGTGTCGGATCGGTGAGGTAATGCGTCAGAACGGGTTTGAGCCAACGCGCTAGCGTCTTGTCGTCCATCGCGACGAGTGGTGGGATGCCGATGATGTAACGCCCGACTGCGATGCCCAGCAGCTGCGAGCCGATCAGCGCAGCACGCTCGGCGGGCCTGTCGATTGCCACGGCGGCCAATGCCGGCGCGACCTGACGGGCGAACACGTCGAGGAGGGCTTCTGCCGCCGTCGGGCTTGATGCGGCGGCCCGCAGCAGCGGCAGGAAGGGCCCGTCGGGTCCCCACACCTCCGCGAACAACGGCAACATGACGTCGGCCACGTCCTCCGGTGCGACGCCGGACAGGTCAGGGGGCGAGATGTCGAGCCGTGACACCTCGCCGAAGAGGGTGTCCTTGTTGGCGAAGTAGTGCATCACCAGCGCTGGGTCGACGCCTGCCGCCGACGCAACCGAGCGGATCGTCGTCCTCTCGAAACCGTTCTGCCCGAACTGCATCCTCGCGGCGGCCAAGATCGCGGCCTTCGTCGCCGCGGGATCCCGTGTTCTCGAAGCCATGCCCGCAGTCTATTCAACAACTGTTGACAACGTTTCCGAACGGTCCTAATCTCAGTTCAACAAGCGTTGAACAATCAGGAGCGCGACATGACCGTCACCGCCATTCAGATCGGACTCGACCCTGACGTCATCGACGTCGAATCGCCCGACTTCGCCCACTTCAGAGGGCTGACGCGGCAGAAATTGGCCAAGGCGAACGGCGACAACGTGGCCGGGCTGCGGGCAGCCGGATACGACGTCGACAACTGCCTCATCGACTTCGGCGAGGCTGGGATCGAGAAGGCCCGCACTCGGCTGGGCGCGAAGCGCTACGACGCCGTGCTCATTGGCGCCGGTGTGCGTCTGGTCGCCAACAACACGCTGCTGTTCGAAGCGATCGTCAACGCCGCACACAGCGCCAACCCCGACTGCCGGTTCGTGTTCAACTACTCGGCCACCTCGACACCGGACGACATCCGCCGCTGGTATCCGGATCCGGCCGACGCAACCCCGGCGCGCTGATCATGACTACTTCACAGCGCGTCGACGTGCTCGTCATCGGTGCCGGACCTACTGGATTGACCGCGGCCGGCGACCTGGCCCGATGCGGCCGATCGGTCGTCGTTCTCGAACGCTGGCCCAATGTGAACCCGTCCAGCCGGGCCTTCGCCACCATGGCCCGGACGTTGGAGCTGCTCGACGCCCGCGGTCTGGCCGATGACGTCCTCGCCACGTCGCACCACGCACCCGGCGTCTCCATCTTCGCCGGCGCACGAATCGATCTGACACACCTACGTTCGGAGTTCCCATTCGTCGCGGTCACACCGCAGACCAACGTCGACCGAGCACTCGCCGGCTATGCCGCATCCCAGGGCGCCGAGATCCTGCGCGGCGTCGAAATCGTGGCACTGGAACAGGATTCCGACGGGGTCACCGTCACTGCGCGGCCCAAGGGCGACGACGATCCGGATCATCGCGCGACGTGGCGTGCGGACTACGTCATCGGTGCCGACGGCGCGCACAGCACCGTTCGAGACCTGATCGGCGCGGACTTCCCTGGCAAGACCATCCTGTCGTCGATCGTCCTCGCGGACGTCAAACTCGCCGATGGCCCCGCCGACGGAGGGCTCACCCTCGCCAGCAGCCGGGAACGGTTTGCCTTCCTCGCGCCGTACGGACGAGGTGCCGAAGATGGTTCCTGGTACCGGACGATGGTGTGGGATCGAGGCCACCAGGTACCCGACACCGAGCCCGTCGAGGCCGGTGAGGTGATCGACGTGCTGAACCGGGCGATGGGACGCGATGTCGGCGTGCGCGAAGTCGGCTGGTTGTCGCGGTTTCACTGCGATGAGCGCCAGGTCGCCCAATACCGTTACGGCCGGGTGTTTCTCGCCGGTGACGCGGCGCACGTGCACTCTCCGATGGGCGGCCAGGGCATGAACACCGGTATCCAGGACGCCGCCAATTTGGCGTGGAAGATCGACGCGGTTCTCGCTGGCGCTCCTGACGACGTGCTCGACACCTACCACGCTGAACGTCATCCCATCGGCAAGCGGGTGCTGCTCCAATCCGGCCTGATGGCGCGCGGAGTGACCTTGCGTTCACGGATCGCCCGCGGAATGCGAAACCTGATCGCGCCCAGGCTGCTTCGCAGGCCACGCATGCGTGACACCGTGGCCGGCAGCTTCGCGGGCACCGAGCTGCACTACCCCCACGAGCACGGACAGGACCGACTCGTTGGCACCCGCGCCACCGAAATCCCGCTCCTGCAGGGAAAGTTGACGCACCTTCAGCGCTCGGCGGGGTTCATCCTGATCCGGGAGCATGGGGCGCAGCCGATGGGCGTGCCCGGTCTCGTCGAGGCCGAGCGTGCCGACGCAGGACCTGCCGTTCTGGTCCGTCCCGACGGCTACATCGCGTGGGCGGGGGACACATCCGATCGCGAAGGTTGGACGACGGTGCTGCGCCGGTGGTTGGGTAGCGCGTTGGATGTCTCCCGTCCCGATCGTTCGATGTCGGACACGCCGACATAGACGGCCTAGGGGAGGGGGTCAGGGGTCGGCAGCATTTGGCGGTGTGACCGCGATCAGAGAAGAGGGGAACACGATCATGACCATCACCCACAACATCCAGTCGAAGCGATTCCTAGCAGCGTTGGGGGTTGCGGCGGCCACCGCGGTGACACCCGCGCTGCTGTTCGCCGGTGCAGGAACCGCGCACGCCGACATCCCTGCTACGGGGATCTTGCCTACTCCTACTACTGCTCACCGGGGGCTGGGGCGTACAACCCCGAACCCGTGGCTCCGGCTCCGGCGCCGACTCTGTGGAGCGCACTGCCCGGGTGCACCGGCGGGGTTCTCGCCGCCCTGGACGGTGAGTGCTAACACGCCAGCGCCGAGGTCGGCCCGTCACCCAGCTTGGGTGGCGGGCCGATTTCGTTGTGGCTACGCAGCCGTAGCCAGAAGTTCGCTCAGAAAAGTGTCCCCACTCCGGCCACTGGTTGCCCTTACTCAGTGAATGTGGCCCAACCGGGCCCACGCGACCTGCTGGCGGTCAGAGCGAGCACGCGTGTGGCCAAACGATAAGCGTCGCTGCGTGTCTCAGCCTTGCTTAGGCGGATGCCGACGACCTGTCCGAGGGCGTGACGGATACGACGCCGAGTCCGTAGGAGCGCACTGGCCGTCACGCCACAGAGGAAGCCGAGAACGAAGACCCCGCGTGCCCGTCGCTTCCTGCGTCGCACCACGATCGATCCGAGGAAGCCGGAGGCGGCGGCGACGACGGCGACCGCGACGAGCAGCACGATCAGTTGCGTCGGTCCGACCGCCTGCATGTGCCTACCTCCGGCGGTCGTCTCGTGGGCTTGCCTGCCCGATCCAACCACCGCGTCGCCCGGTGCGGCAGTGCCGAATCGCGTTCGAGACCAAACCGATGGTGAAGCGTTAGGTCGCACATAACGATTGCCAATCTCCTTGATTTCGAAACGAGCTGGAGGCCCAACCAGCTAACCCGGGAACTCTAGGGTTGCTCAGTGCAACGTCGAACGGTCCTGAAGCTACCGCTGGTCTTGGCAGCAGGCGCGACGCTCGCACGAGCGCCGCATGCCTCTGCCGACACCGGCCGGTGGGCGGCGGATCGTGCCAATGCCTGGTATCAGGCGCAGGGTTGGCTCGTCGGCGCGAACTACATCCCTGCGAACGCCAGCAATCAGCTCGAGATGTTTCAGGCCGCCACCTATGAGCCGCGCCGCATCGATGGCGAGTTGACCGTGGCGCGACGAATCGGGTTCAACACCGTGCGGGTGTTTCTCCACGATCTGCTGTGGGCCCAGGACAAGGAAGGCTTTGCCCGCCGCCTCGCGCAGTTCGTCGCGATCGCGGCGAGTCACGGCATCAGGCCACTCTTCGTCCTGTTCGACTCCTGCTGGGACCCCAATCCCGTATTGGGTCCTCAGCGCGCGCCGACGCCTGGCGTGCACAACTCCGGTTGGGTGCAGAGCCCGGGTGCCGCGCACCTCGCCGACCCCGCTTACCAGCGCGTCCTGTACGACTACGTCACGGGAGTGCTGAGTCTCTTCCGCAACGACAATCGCGTCCTTGGCTGGGACCTGTGGAATGAACCCGACAATCCCGCGAAGGTGTATCGCAAGGTGGAGAGCAAGGACAAGCAGAAACTCGTCGCAGCGCTACTCCCGCAGGTATTCCAGTGGGCGCGTTCAGTTGGTCCCATGCAACCCTTGACCAGCGGCGTTTGGCAGGGGAGCTGGGGCGCCGACCGCGGCGCGATCAGCGGCATTCAACTCGACAACTCCGACGTCATCACCTTCCACTCCTACGGCAAGCCGAATGAGTTCGAAGCGCGGATCAACGAACTTGTCCCACTGGGTCGACCGATTCTGTGCACCGAGTATCTGGCTCGGCCCTTGGGCAGCACGGTCGAAGGAATACTTCCAATCGCGCAGCGGCACAACGTTGGTGCGTACACCTGGGGCATGGTGGCGGGAAAGACCCAGACATATCTGCCGTGGGATTCCTGGGATCACCCATACCCGGCGACTCCGAAGACGTGGTTCAGCGATCTCGTGACGCCTGACGGCGTGCCGTATCAGAACAGCGAGATCCAGACGATTCAGAAGCTGACGGGCGTGACGGGGCAGCCATAGTCGGCAACGCGCGCGTCTACTGGTGTCCTCAGTGGGCGCCGCCGCCACCCCCGAGGCCGCCACCACCCAGTAGAAACGCTTCGCCTCCATAGGGAAAGAACTGCACAGGGCCAGGAGCATCGTTGATCTGGACGTTGCCCGCCGATTGGCAGGTAGTGCCCCCGCCGGTGCCTCCACAGGATTCGCCGGCCCGTTCGGCTGAGGCGATTGGGGCGACCAGGATCGCGGTAGCGGCGACGCCTACTGCCACGGTGGCGATCGGTGCGAACTTCATGGTGGGCTCTCGCGGATTCTATTGGGGTCTCGGTTGATCCAGCGCTAGAGCAGGAAGGCTTCGCCGCCATAGGGATAGAACTGAACCGGCGGCGGGGCATCATTGATCTGGACGTTGCCTGGTGACTGACAGATCGTTCCGGATCCGCTACCACCGCAGGACTGCTGTTGCTGCCCGGAGGCTTGGGTGTCAGGACCGGCTGCCGATGCAATCGGCGCCGCGGAGATCGCGGCCGCGACGGCTGCCGCGCCAATCACTGGTGCGAGATACCCGAGTTTGATGCGCATGGCGTACTCCTTCGATTTTTTAGGCGTACTTGAAGATTGGCGAACGATCGCGCCGGCGTCATTCCCGCTGCCCCCCGCTTCACACCCGGTTGGCAGGAGTCTTCATCCCCCAGCTGACCGGTAGCCGAATGTTCGCGCTGACGGATACCGTGCTGGGCGCTACCCGTGATGACACCGGTGTACAACGGTCCGATTATGGAAGGGCACACCACGATCACTTGAGGAGTCCCACGTGCAGGTCAAATACTTCGGCCCGCTGTTCGCAGCGGGGGCAATCGTGGCGACACTCGCCGTCGCACCGGTTGCGGCTGCTGCCTCTACCGGTCAGGGCGCGCCCGATGCCGGCGCGGCGACGGCTTCCAGCGGTTCCACCCAGCCGGGCCAGTCATGCGTGTCCTTGGGCGGCACCCAAAGCCAATGTCAATCGCCAGGCAATTCGCAGGTGTACGACGCGCCGCCGCAGGTCGACTTCTTCCCGTACGCAGGCGGCGCAACGTAAGTCGGCGGACGTGCCGCGGCCCTGAGCCAGTCCTTGGTCTACGCCTTGCCGAGTGTGACCTGCGTCGTCTGGGGTGCCCCGGAATCGTCGAGGTAGGTCACGGAGACGTTGTCTCCCGGCGCCTTTGATCGAACTGCGGCCACGAGGGCTTCCGGACCATCGATCACCTGGCCGTCGACCTTGGTGATCACGGCGCCACTGGGAAGTCCTGCGGCTGCGGCCGGGCTGCCCTCGACGACCTCGGCGATCGCCGCGCCGCCGTCCTTCTTGGCGTCGGTGCTGAGCTGCACGCCGAGCGAGCCATGGGTGGCGGTTCCGGTGGATACCAGTTCATCGGCGATGCGCTTGGCCTGATCGGCCGGGATCGCGAAGCCGAGCCCGATGGACCCGCTCTGACCACCGCCAGATTGGGCGTCGCCGCCGCCCATGCTTGCGATCGCGGAGTTCACCCCAATGAGTTCGCCCTTCATGTTCACCAGTGCGCCACCGGAATTGCCCGGATTGATCGCAGCGTCGGTTTGAATCGCATCGAGGACGGTGACATTGCCCCCGGGCTCGTCACCTGCTGCGACGGGCCGATTCAGTGCACTGACGATGCCGGTCGTCACGGTTCCCTGCAGGCCAAGCGGTGAGCCGATCGCCACGACTTGCTCACCCACCTTCACATCCTTGGACGATCCCATGGTGATCGGAGTCAATCCCGAAACCCCTTGCGCGCGCACGATGGCCAGGTCACCCGCGGGGTCCGTGCCGACGACGGTGAACGGCACCGTCTGGCCATTGGAGAAGGTCACGGTCGTGGTGGCTCCGCCACCGGTAGTGGAGTCGGTCGAGGCAGGCTGGGCGCCTTGATCGCCGCCCACGGCGGGGGCGACGACGTGATTGTTGGTCAGGATCAAACCGTCGGCGGTCAACACGATGCCGGAACCTTCGTCGCCCTGACCGCCCATGTCGACCCGTAGCTTGACGACGCTGGGCATTACCTTGGCCGCGACCTGTTCCACGGAGCCGTCGGGCAGCGTTGCTGCGGGCGCGGGTTGGACGGGTGCCTGGGCGATGACACCCTTCAGGGTGGTCATGTCGTTGGATCGCCCGGTGATCTCCATCGTGGCGGCACCGATTCCGCCGCCGATCACGGCCGCGGCAAGTGCGGCCGCGACGATCTTGCCGCGGCGAGACTTCTTTACCTTGATCACCGGAATCGGTGCCGTAATCGCCTGGTGTGCAGCATGATAGGGGTTGTACGGTGCTTCGGTCGGCTGCTCGGCGTAACGCCAGTCATAGCGCAGATGTGACGGAACGTGGGTCTGGGCATCCGGGTGCGGTTGTCCCGCAGAGTGACTCGGATCTGGTTGGGGATCGGGCTGATCCGTGGAATACCGCGGCGGGTTCGTCATTGCGTCTCGTTCTCTTTCTGAATCGCCAAACAACATAGTGCTTCAGCACACGGTGCCTGCGATTGCTGAGACTGGACTGAGAGCCAGCTCAGCGGAGGCCGAGACTTTGCTGGTGCGTCGGTCTAACTGCTGAGTTGGGCGCCGCCCGGGAAGTCGGTGGAACGGGAGAGTTCGGCCCACCCCTCGATGTCCTGGTCGACTGCGGCGCGTCCGACTGCGATGAGGCGCAGGGCATCGGAGCCCAAGACGAGATGCGCCGGCGGGTTCGGAGAGTCGACGACGGCGAGGATGGCCTCGCCGGCCCTGAGCGGATCGCCGAGCTGATTGCCGCTGGCGGCCAACCGGTTTCGCGTACCGGTTTATCAGCTCGTCGTAGTCGGTGATCATGGGAGTGCTTCAGACTGCTCGGCTGTGGTACGACCATGGCGCCGTCATGAGGGCTGCCGTCGAGTTGTCGCCCAGCGTTCCGGCCATCGATGAACACTGGCGGGGTGCGATCACGGCCACCGCCCGCACGACGCGACGGGCGATGGTGCGCGCCGGAACGCCCTACGACGACGGTCCGCACGGCGCCGCAGCCCTGAGCAGGGCACTGGTGTGGACGACGGAACGGTCGTTCTACGAGGCCGTGAAAGTCGGCGCTTCCCTCGACCAGGTGGCCGAGACGATGGTTCACCTGTGGTTTGCAGCGCTGCCCGATTGAGCAGAGGACGGCTGCCGTCGCCGGGTCGAGTGAACCCGTGATCTGAAGTTTGGCGGCGTTCATTGGGTACTTCCTCCTGAGGGTGATGGGGGACAGCACACGGTGAACTCCGCGGCCCGATGCGAACAAGTTGTGATCCCACTCATCGAGACCTGGGCGCGCGAGCGGTCGGTACGGATGCCGTGATTGAACCCGTCGCGCCCGCAGTCCGTGCCATCTATATCACCGCCGATGAGGGGAAGCACGATGCAGATACCAAACTGCCTGCACGCTGGCGTCGCGGCCACGGGAATTGCCCTGGTGGGCATCGGCGCCATGACCGCCGCATCCGTGGCTCCGGCAACTCAGTCCCAATCACCACCCGCCGTGGCGCAGGACGTCCGGCTGGCGGCTGCGACGGTCCCGCCCGGCGGGCTCCTCACCAGCTTCCTGAACAATCAGGTCACCTACTGCTCGATCATCTGCCCGCTCCTCGTCCAGACCGCCGTGACGCCCGTTGTCGCGACGCTGCAGACGCCGGGTACGTTCCTCACCGCATTGCAGGCGGGTGACCTGTTGAAGGCGATCGGCGTGGCCGCCGCATCGGTGACCGGGCCCACGAATGCTGCTGCTGCGGCCGCCATCCTCGCCGACGGCTCGATACCTGCGCCACGGGCACTGAACGCGTTCGAGGTCGCCGTGGTCGGCCTGCTCAACGTCATCCCTGCCGCCGCGGGCGGCCTGCCCGGAATCGCCGCGGCCATCGAGACCGCCCGGCAAGACACCTTCGACGCGCTCACCTTGCCCGTCGTGCCCAATCAGCCGCCAACCGTCGTGCCGCACGGAGTCGTGCAGGTCGCAGTGGTGAGCGCGCTCAACGTGGTCGGCGCGATCATCTTCCCGGGGTTCAACCACATCTTGTCCGGCGCGTTCGAAGTGCCTGATGCCGTAGCGCAGGAACTGGCGGCGACGGGCGATCCCGTACGGGCGCTCGCCGCGGGTGTCAATGCCGCAGTCGCGGCAGTGACCGCTGCCGGCGCCGTCGTGGCGGACTCGGTCGCCACCGCGGTCAGCGACATCCGCGCAGCCACCGGGCAATCCCTCCTCTCGGCGAACCGGACGGTGCAGACGCAGAATTCCGCCGCGACGAGCACGGCGGCGAGCATCGAGGTGGGCAGCTCTCGCTCGTTGGCCGCGGCGACGGCCAAGCATGATGACGCCGACGCTTCGCATAAGTTGGCTGCGTCAACGGCCAAGCACGACGATGGCCCCGACGCCTCGCACTCGTCGGCCGCGCCGGCGGCCAAGCACGACGACGAGCCCGACGCCTCGCACTCGTCGGCCGCGTCAACGGCCAAGCACGACGATGGCCCCGACGCCTCGCACTCGTCGGCCGCGCCGACGGCCAAGCACCACGACGAGCACGGCATCTCGCATTCGTCGCGCGACACCGCTTCGAGCGTTGGGCACACCGTGCGGAGCGCCGTGAAGAAGGACTCCGAGCACCCCCGTCACGCTGCGTCGGGCTAGTTGTGATGTGCAGGGAAGTTGGTCAGTCGGGTGACCGGTGGGCGGTCTCCGATAGCGGAGTGGGCTCGGTGGCGATTGTAGAAGTGGAGCCAGTCCGGTAGCGCGGTATCGCGTTCTTCGGTGGATTGGTAGAGGCGGGCGTAGGCCCAACCGTCGGCCAGGGTGCGGTGGAA
>JAOPVF010000223.1 GCA_025963195.1 Mycobacterium sp.
GACAAGGCTCAGGTCACCGAGATGGTCACCAGAATCCTTGGGCTGCAGACCAAACCGACACCGGCCGACGCCGCGGACGCGCTGGCGCTTGCGATCTGCCACTGCTGGCGCGCGCCGATGATCTCCCGGATGGCCGCGGCCGAGGCGATGGCGGCCGAACAACGCCGCAAGTACCAGGCCAAGATCAAGGCGGCAAGATGATCGCGTCCATTCGCGGCGAGGTGCTCGACATCGCGCTCGATCACGTCGTCATCGAGGCGGCAGGCGTCGGCTACAAGGTGCTGACCACCCCGACGACGCTATCCACGTTGCGGCGCGGCACCGAGGCCCGGCTGACCACGGCGATGATCGTGCGCGAGGACTCGATGACGCTGTACGGCTTCGCCGACGGAGACGCGCGCGATCTGTTCACCACGTTGCTCGGCGTCTCCGGCGTTGGACCCAAGATCGCGCTCGCCACGCTCGCGGTCTACGACCCGCAGGTGCTGCGCCAGGCCCTCGCCGACGGTGATGTCACCGCGCTGACCCGGGTGCCGGGCATCGGCAAGCGGGGCGCCGAGCGCCTGGTGCTCGAACTGCGTGACAAGATCGGATCCGTGACACCCGGCGTGGCCACCGCGGTCGGGCATGCCGTGCGCGTGCCAGTGGTGGAAGCGCTTGTCGGACTTGGGTTCGCGGCCAAGCAGGCCGAGGAGGCCACCGACAAGGTGCTCGCCGCCGACCCCGATGCCACCACGCAGAGTGCGCTGCGCGCGGCGCTGTCCATGCTGGGGAAGACCGCGTGAGCCGCTTCGGCGACGACCACGACGTCGACGACGACGACGACGCCGACCGCGAAGTGTCCGCCGCACTTACGGTCGGCGAGGGCGACGTCGACGCGAGCCTGCGACCGCGCACCCTCGGTGAGTTCATCGGCCAGGCCAGGGTGCGCGAGCAGCTGCAACTGGTCCTGGAGGGTGCCAAGAACCGCGGCGGCACACCGGATCACATCCTGCTGGCGGGCCCGCCCGGTCTGGGCAAGACGTCGCTGGCGATGATCATCGCCGCCGAACTGGGGACCTCGCTGCGGGTGACGTCCGGACCGGCCCTTCTGCGTGCCGGCGACCTTGCCGCCATGCTCTCCAACCTCGTCGAGGGCGACGTGCTGTTCATCGACGAGATCCACCGCATCGCCCGGCCCGCCGAGGAGATGCTGTACCTCGCGATGGAGGACTTCCGCGTCGACGTCATCGTCGGCAAGGGCCCAGGGGCCACGTCCATTCCGCTCGAAGTCGCGCCCTTCACGCTCGTCGGGGCCACCACCCGATCCGGCGCGCTGACCGGACCGCTGCGCGACCGGTTCGGCTTCACCGCTCACATGGACTTCTACGAACCTCCAGAACTGGAGCGGGTGCTGTTCCGCTCGGCGGGCATCCTCGGCATCGAACTCGGCTCGGAGGCGGGCAGCGAGATCGCCAGGCGGTCGCGGGGCACGCCCCGCATCGCCAACCGGCTGCTGCGCCGGGTCCGCGACTACGCCGAGGTACGCGCCGACGGCGTCATCACGCGGGACATCGCCAAGTCCGCGCTGGCGGTCTACGACGTAGACGAGCTGGGCCTCGACCGGCTGGATCGCGCCGTGCTCTCGGTGCTCACCCGCAGCTTCGGTGGTGGCCCGGTCGGTGTGTCCACGCTCGCAGTGGCCGTTGGCGAGGAGTCCACGACGGTCGAGGAGGTGTGCGAGCCATTCCTGGTGAGGGCGGGCATGCTCGCCCGCACCCCGCGTGGCAGGGTGGCCACCAGCCAAGCATGGACGCACCTGGGTCTGACACCACCCAGCGGCGTCCCGGGGCTCGGGCAACAGGGCATGTTCGAATGACCTTGGGAGTGGATGCGTAATGGTCACTGCTGCATTGATATTCGCGGGTTTGGCCGCAGTGCTGCACGTCTACATCTTCGTGCTGGAGTCACTGCAGTGGACGTCACCGCGGACCCGTGCCACGTTCGGGACCACGCTCGAGTCGGCGGAGGCCACCAAGGAACTCGCGTTCAACCAGGGGTTCTACAACCTCTTCCTGGCGATCGTGACCGGAGTGGGCATCGGGTTCACGATCTCGGGAGGCACTCCGGTAGGCGCAGCCTTGCTCCTCGCCGGTACCGGGTCGATGCTCGCGGCCGCGACCGTCCTTCTGGTGTCTTCACCGGACAAGGCGCGCTCCGCGGTGGTCCAGGGCACCTTCCCGTTGGTCGCCGTCGTCCTGCTGATCCTCGGGCTGCTGACGTAGCCCTCGCCCAGCCTGCCCACGACGTACACCTGATCTCCGCCAGCGCGCTTGGCCTTGTACATGGCTCGGTCCGCGGATTCCACCAGGCTCTGGACCAGGGCTCGCACTCCTACTTCGGGGGGCCGCGACAGTGACGCGGTTGCCACCCCGACGCTGGCCGTGACATTCCACGTCGTCTTGCCGATCTCGCGGCGCAGCCGTTCGGCCATCCCGATGGCGCTCTGCTCGGAATCGACCACCGCGACGACGAACTCCTCGCCGCCGACGCGTGCGGTGACCGAGTTGCCTCGGCGGGTGTGCCGAAGGATGCCGGCCACCGCGATCAACGTCTTGTCGCCCTCGGCGTGCCCCGCGGTGTCGTTGACGCGTTTGAAGGCGTCCAGATCGACCATCACGACCGCAAGGACGGCCGAGCCGCCGATCGACTCCGCCGCCATCGCCCGCACCGACCGGTCGAAGGCGCGCCGGTTGGGCAAGTTGGTCAGGGGATCGGTATCCGACTTGAGTGCGTCGGTGCCGAGGATGTGTACCAACACGTGGGCCGAGAAGGGCACCGCCAGGACGGTCACGAACAGCACCAGGAGTTTGCTCAGTGCGAGCGCGACGCCGACCTGTTCGCTGAGCTGAATCGCCAGGACCGTTGCCGTAATCGTCGCTACTAGTAATGTCAGGGCGAGGAAGCGGCTGGTGTGGAAGAACGCCACGTAGCCGGCGAGCGCCACGAACGCGGTGGCAGCCTGAATGCCTTCTGCGGGGCTGGACCGGACGAGGCACGACACCGCGATGCACGCGTTGGCAGTCATCGCGAACGTCACCGATTGAGCATGCGTCGGCCACCGCATCACCCACAGCATGGCCATCACCGCGCAGCAGGCGATGATCGACAGCCCGACGACGCGAAACCGCACGTCGTTGCGCCCGTAGGTGCCTACCAGCGTCAGAAGCGGCGCCAGGCCGAGCAGGCCGACGGTGCCTGCGATCATGTATCTGGTGAAGCGCTGCAGGTTCCGCGCAGCCAAGTACTCCGACAGCCAGGCGTAGTGGTCGGGCTGTCGCCACCACCGGCGTATCCAGTCCAATACGTTGCACTCACTCGTTGTGGTCGTCGCCCTGCCCGCGGAGACGGTTCGGGCGCGCGGCCTGAATTGGTCCAAGCTCCGTCGTGGAATCCCCCCGACGAACGCATGCTACCGACAATTCCGACATTTGCTGGCGAGTTGGGCGACTTTTGGTCGGTTGCGGTGTTTCCAGCCAGGCAGCGGCCCTGTCACCGGAGCTGGATTGGCGCCCGGGTCGGATGGGTATGTCTGCAGGCGACTGAGGAGGAACACGTGAACGACATCGATTCTCGCGACCGGGTCCGAGGTGGCCGACTGCGGATGCGGCGCAGCCGGGGCGCCGCAAGTGGCTTCCTGCTGATCCTGCTGGGCATATGGGGTGCGGCGGTTCCGTTCGTCGGCCCCTCCTTCGACTTCGCCTTCAGCCCTGGCCAGGAGTGGTCGATGGCCAGAGGCTGGCTGGAAGTGCTACCAGGTGCCGTGACCGCGCTGGGTGGTGCGCTGTTGCTGTTGTCGCGCAACCGTGCAACCGCGACGCTCGGCGGATGGCTCAGCGTGATTGCTGGGGCGTGGTTCGTCGTGGGCCGCGCGTTCGCAGGGCCGCTGGGGCTGGGAGACGTGGGTACGCCCGTCGCGACCACCGACACCAAACACCTCTGGCTCGACCTGTCGTACTTCTACGGGCTGGGAGCGTTGATCGTGTTTCTCGGTGCGTTCGCGTTGGGCCGGGTGTCCGTTCGCAGCGTGCGTGACGTCGAGTACGCGCGTCGACCGATCGCGATGGACCGGGAGCAGGCGGCGGTCGTGAGCGACGACGTGAAAGACAACGACGAGGCCCCGCAGTCGCCGGGGTGGCGCAATCGGGTCGGCCTGTTCGGCCGCGGGCACACCCACGCCGCGCATTAACCCGTGTAGACCATCACGTGCTTGATGCGGGTGTAGTCCTCGAGCCCGTACATCGACAGGTCCTTGCCGTGCCCCGATGACTTGAAGCCGCCGTGCGGCATCTCGGCGACCAAGGGGATGTGGGTGTTGATCCACACGCAGCCGAAGTCCAGCGCGTTGGACATCCGGATCGCCGTCGAGACGTCCTTGGTCCACACCGATGACGCCAAGGCGAACTCGACCCCGTTGGCCTTCTCGAGCGCCTCGTCCTCGTCGGTGAACGACTGCACCGTGATCACGGGCCCGAAGACCTCGGTCTGGATCAGCCGGTCGTCTTGCCTCAAGCCGCCGACCACCGTCGGCTCGACGTAGAACCCCTTGTCGCCCTGGCGATGCCCGCCGATCGCGACCTTCGCGTGATCTGGCACGTCGTCGAAGAAGCTCAGCACGCGTTGCATCTGATCGACGTTGTTCACCGGGGGCACCCAGGCGTCCTCGTCGCCCGAGGGACGGCCGTAGGTCGTCGTCGCACCGGCGGCCTGCTCGGCGAGCGCGGCGGTGAGGTCCTCGACCACCGAGGCGTGTGCGAGCACCCGGGTCGCCGCCGTGCAATCTTGGCCGGCGTTGAAGTAGCCCGCGGTGGCGATTCCCTCGGCGGCTGCGGCGACGTCGGCATCGCCGAACACGATCACTGGTGCCTTGCCGCCGAGTTCGAGGTGTGTGCGCTTGAGGTGTCCGCCCGCGCTGACCGCGACGGCACGGCCTGCCGCCACCGACCCGGTGATCGAAACCATCTGCGGTGTCGGGTGCGCGACGACGGCCGCTCCCGTCACCCGGTCGCCGGTGACGACGTTCAGCACGCCCGGCGGGAAGTGCCTGGCCGCGAGTTCGGCGAGCATCACCGTGGTCACCGGTGTGGTGTCACTGGGCTTGATCACCACCGTGTTGCCTGCGGCGACAGCGGGACAGAACTTCCAGATCGCCATCATCATCGGGTAGTTCCACGGCGCCACCTGGCCGATCACCCCGACCGGCTCACGTCGGATCCACGACGTGTGCCCCTCCATGTACTCGCCTGCCGACTTGCCTTCCAATACCCGTGCAGCGCCTGCGAAGAAGCGGATCTGGTCGACCATCGGCGGAATCTCTTCGGCCATCGTGACGTGGTTGGGCTTGCCGGTGTTGCGGCCCTCGGCGGCCACCAGATCCTCGGCCGCGTTCTCGACGTCGTCGGCGAACGCCAGTAGCGCCTTCTGCCGGCGGGACGGCGTCGTGCGCTTCCAGTCCTTGAACGCCGACGCTGCGGCGGCGTAGGCGTCGTCGATGTCCTGCTCGTTGGAAATCGGTGCGGTGCCGTAGGTTTCGCCGGTGGTCGGGTCGACGAGCGGCATCGTCGCACCGCTCACCGAATCGACCAGTTCGCCGCCGATGAAGTTCTGGACGGTGGTCACGGCGGTCACAACCCGGCGAGGACTTGGGTGAGCACGTCGAGGCCTTCTTGCAGAAGCTCGTCGCTGATGGTCAGGGGCGGCAGGAAGCGCAAGACGTTGCCGTACGTCCCACAGGACAACACGATGACACCGGCGGCGTGGGCGCCTGCGCACAACGCCTTGGTGAGGTCGGCGTCGGGTTCGGTCGTGCCCGTCTTCACCAGCTCGACGGCGATCATCGCGCCGCGTCCACGGACGTCGCCGATGCGGTCGTCGTCGGCCTGCATCTGGTGCAGGCGGTCCTTCATCAAGGTCTCGATCTGAGCGGCGCGCGCCACTAGTCCGTCGTCCTCGATGGTCGCGATGGTGGCCAGCGCCGCCGCGCACGCCACCGGATTGCCGCCGTACGTGCCGCCGAGGCCGCTGACGTGTGGCGCGTCCATGATCTCGGCCCGGCCGGTGACCGCGGACAGCGGCATGCCATCGGCGATGCCCTTGGCCGTGACGATCAGATCGGGGTCGATGCCCTCGTGCTCGCAGGCGAACATGGCGCCGGTGCGGGCGAACCCGGTCTGCACTTCGTCGGCGATGAACACCACGTCATTGTTGCGACACCACGCGAGCAGCGTGGAAAGGAAGCCCTCCGCGGGAACGATGAAGCCACCCTCGCCCTGAATCGGCTCGATGATGACCGCCGCCAGGTTCGCGGCCCCGACCTGCTTGTCGATCACGGTGAGCGCCCGCTTGGCGGCCAGCTCGCCGTCGGTGGCCATCTCCTTGCCGAACTCCGCGTCCCTGAACGGATAGGACAGGGGAGCCCGGTAGATCTCCGGGGCGAACGGACCGAAGCCGTGCTTGTAGGGCATCGACTTCGCGGTCAGTGCCATGGTCAGGTTGGTGCGACCGTGATAGGCGTGGTCGAACGACACCACGGCCTGCTTGCGGGTGTAGGACCTGGCGATCTTGATCGCGTTCTCGACGGCCTCGGACCCCGAGTTGAACAGCGCCGAACGCGTCTCGCCCTTGACCGGAGTCAACCGGTTGAGCTGCTCGCAGACGGCGACGTACTCCTCGTAGGGCGTGACCATGAAGCAGGTGTGGGTGAAGTCGGCGGCCTGCGCGGCGACCGCATCGACGACGCGGGGGGAGGCGTTGCCGATGGTGGTGACCGCGATGCCCGAGCCGAGGTCGATGAACCGGTTGCCGTCGACGTCCTCGACGATGCCGCCACCGGCGCGCGCCGCGTAGATGGCCATGGTGGTTCCGATGCCGTTGGATACGGCTGCGGCCTTGCGTTGGATCAAGGCCGCCGACTTGGGGCCGGGGATGGCGGTGGCCAGGTAGCGGCTCTGTTCGAGGGTGCTCACGTCTGACTCCTGGGAAACTGGCTGGTACGGCGAATGGTGGCGCTCGATATTTCGATGGCGGCGCCAAGGCGACGTCGAAGCGTCCTGCCCGAGCCTAGTCGGCGGATCCGTGCATGCGGACGGAAAGCGTCGGTTCGGGCCGCGGATGGGGACGGAATGCGCACTCGGAGCGGGTGAATGGCACGTATTCGGTGGTGCGCGGGTGTAGCGGCACGCGGGCCTCCGGCGTCGACCAGGCCGGTCGTTTAGTGGCGCTAACAGCCATCACGGCTGACGGGGGCGGTCGGAAGTCGGCACCCGTGATGGCACACTGGACCACCAAGAGGCCGCCCGGTGACCCGTCCGTCCGGGGGCTGCCACCCGCAAGACCGACACGAAAGACAGTTGTTGAGATGGACCTCGTCGTCTTCCTGCCCCTGCTCATCATCCTCGGCGCATTCATGTTCTTTGCATCGCGCCGCCAGAAGAAGGCCATGCAGGTCACCATCGACCTGCACGAGTCACTGACCGTCGGGGACCGCATCCACACCACGTCGGGCCTTCAGGCCACCATCGCTCGTATCGGCGACGACACCGTCGACCTGGAGATCGCGCCAGGTGTGATCACCACGTGGATGAAGTTGGCCGTCCGCGACCGCATCAATGCCGACGACATCAATGCCGACGACGATGACGACGACTACGAAGACACTGCCGATGTCGACGAAACAGAGGCATCGTCGAGCCCGTCGGAGATCACCGAGAGTGGTGCCGTCATCGAATCGGACCGGCCGACCAAAGACTGACGACTGAGATCTCAGCCCGACCACGTACCCTTTGCGGTGCTGCCGTACAGACCTGAGGAGATCCAACCAACGTGGCATCGTCTTCTACGCCGGTGCACCCGTACCGTTACCTGACGCTCTTCCTTGTTCTATTGGTCGGTGCTTATCTGCTGGTGTTCCTCACCGGTGACAAGCAAGCCAAGCCCAAACTTGGCATCGATCTGCAGGGCGGAACGCGCGTCACGCTCACCGCACGCACCCCCGACGGTTCGGCCCCGACCCGCGAAGCCCTGGCCCAGGCCCAGGAGATCATCAGTTCCCGCGTCAACGGGCTGGGTGTCTCCGGGTCGGAGGTCGTGGTCGACGGCCAGAACCTGGTCATCACCGTGCCTGGCAACGACGGCAACGAGGCCCGCAATCTTGGGCAGACCGCTCGGCTCTACATCCGACCGGTGATCCACTCGATGCCGGCCGCGGGCCAGCAGCCGCCACCGGGGCAGGCCCCGCCGGGTGGCGCACCCGGCGCACCTGGCGGACTGCCTGGTGCACCCGGACTGCCTGGCGCACCGGGGATTCCGGGTGGCGCGCCCGGCATGCCGCCGCTCATCGCTCCCGCAGAGCCCCAGGCACCGATCACGGCACCCAATCCGGGACAGCCGCCCGGCGCCACGGCGCCCGCCGCGCCCGCGCCACCGGCACCTCAGCCGCGGCCCTATCCAGAGGCGCCACCGGAGCCGTCACCGTCACCGTCGCCCGCACCAGGCCCCGCTCCTGGCGCTCCGGGTCCTGCTCCGCAGAGCCCGGCACCGCCGCCTGGGCCCAACGCCCCGAAGGGTGACCTGGCGCAGCGCATCGCCGACGAGAAGGCGCTTCGGCAGAGCACCGATCAGCAGATCCAGGTGCTGGCCTTGCAGTTCGAGGCCACTCGCTGCGGCCAGGAAGACGTGCTGGCAGGCAACGACGACCCCAACCTGCCCCTGGTGACCTGCTCGCAGGACCACAAAGAGGTCTATCTGCTCGACAAGTCGATCATCAGCGGTGAGGGCATCAAGAACGCGACCTCCGGACTGGATCAGCAGCGCGGCGAGTACGTCGTGGACGTGGAGTTCAACAGCGACGCGTCCAACGTGTGGGCGGACTTCACCGCCGCGAACGTCGGCACTCAGACGGCGTTCGTCCTCGACTCGCAGGTGGTCAGCGCTCCGGTGATCAACGAGGCGATTCCCGGTGGCCGCACCCAGATCACCGGCCAGTTCACCGCCGACTCGGCCCGCGAGCTCGCCAACGTGCTCAAGTACGGCTCGCTGCCCCTGTCCTTCGAGTCGTCGGAGGCCGAAACCGTCTCCGCGACACTGGGATTGACCTCACTGCGAGCTGGCCTGATCGCAGGTGCCATCGGTTTGGCGCTGGTGTTGCTGTACTCGCTGCTCTACTACCGGGTGCTCGGGTTGCTGACAGCCCTTTCGCTGGTCGCCTCGGGCGCGATGGTGTTCGCGATCCTGGTGTTGCTAGGCAGATACATCAACTACACCCTCGACCTTGCAGGCATCGCCGGTCTGATCATCGGCATCGGCACCACCGCCGACTCGTTCGTGGTGTTCTTCGAACGCATCAAGGACGAGATACGCGAAGGACGATCGTTCCGCTCTGCCGTGCCACGCGGTTGGGCGCGCGCCCGCAAGACCGTCCTGTCGGGCAACGCCGTCAGCTTCCTTGCCGCCGCCGTGCTCTACTTCCTGGCCGTCGGACAGGTCAAGGGCTTCGCGTTCACGCTCGGCCTGACCACCATCCTCGACGTCGTGGTGGTGTTCCTGGTGACCTGGCCTCTGATCTACCTGTCGTCGAAGTCGGCGACGCTGTCCAAGCCCGCCTTCAACGGGCTTGGTGCAGTGCAACAGATTGCGCGGGAGCGCCGCGCAGCGGCAACCGTCACGGGAGGGAGGTAGCGACATGGCCAAGCATGGGAAGGACATCGAGGACGACGTGCAGGACGCCGAAGACGTTCAGGACGCCGTCGAGGCCGACGACGCTGCCGACGACCTCGCCACGACCGCCGTCGAGCTGACCGCGCCCGCATCCGGCGCGCCGCAGCACGGATTCTTCGTCCGGCTCTACACCGGCACCGGTGCGTTCGACGTCGTCGGCAAGCGCAAGCTGTGGTTCGGCATCAGCGGGCTGATCGTGCTGGTCGCACTCGCCAGCATCCTGATTCGTGGTTTCACGTTCGGCATCGACTTCGAGGGCGGAACCAAGGTGTCCTTCCCTCGCGGTGACGCGACCACCCAGCAGGTCGAGGACGTGTTCTCCAAGACGTTGGGCAAGGCTCCCGAGTCGGTCGTGGTCGTGGGCAACGGAGCGACGGCGACCTTCCAGATCCGCGCCGAGACGCTGTCCAATCCCGACACGGAGAAGCTGCGCAACGCACTGTTCGACTCCTTCCAGCCCAAGGGCCAGGACGGCAAGCCGAGCAAGCAGGTGATCAGCGACTCCGCCGTTTCGGAGACCTGGGGCGGCCAGATCACCAAGAAGGCGCTCATCGCGTTGGGTGTGTTCCTGGTGCTCGTCGCGATCTACATCGCGGTGCGCTACGAGCGCTACATGGCGGTCTCCGCGCTCGCGGCGTTGGTGTTCGACCTTCTCACCACCGCGGGTGTGTACTCGATCGTCGGATTCGAGGTCACCCCGGCGACGGTGATCGGTCTGTTGACCATCCTTGGCTTCTCGCTCTACGACACCGTCATCGTGTTCGACAAGGTCGAGGAGAACGTCCACGGCTTCGAACACACCACCAGAAGAACGTTTGCCGAGCAGGCGAACCTGGCGATCAACCAGACCTTCATGCGGTCGATCAACACCAGCCTCATCTCGGTGCTGCCGATCATCTCGCTGATCGTCGTCGCCGTGTGGATGCTCGGCGTCGGCACGCTCAAGGACCTCGCACTGGTCCAGCTGGTCGGCGTCGTCGTCGGCACGTACTCCTCCATCTTCTTCGCGACGCCGCTGTTGGTGACGATGCGTGAGCGGACCGATCTGGTGCGCGCACATACCCGCCGCGTGGAGAACCGTCGTCGCGGCGCGGCCGCGAAGACCGGTGGCGAGGTGGGCACCACCGATGCCGCCGAGCCCGAGACCGTCGGGGCGTCGGTTGCCACTGCGGTAGCCGCGCCCGACAAGCCCGCACCCGGGGCGAAGCCGATCCGTCCCACCGGAAGGCCGTCGGGTAAGCGGAGTCCCAGGCGGTAGCCCCATGACTGCCCGGTCCAGGCGTTCCGCGCTCCTGGCGGCCTCCCTGTCGCTGACATGCGCGCTCGTCCTGTCCGCGTGCTCGGGCAGTGATGCCGACGAGATCGACTACGCCGTCGACGGGACGCTGCTGACCTACAACACGAACACGGTGGCGGGTGCGGCGTCGGCAGGGCCGCAGGCGTTCGCGCGGGTGCTGACGGGCTTCAACTACCACGGTCCCGAGGGCCAGGTGATCGGTGACCGCGACTTCGGCACCATCGCAGTCGTCGGCCGCGCGCCGTTGGTGCTGGACTACCAGATCAGCGACAACGCCGTCTACTCCGACGGCAAGCCCATCACCTGCGACGACATGGTGCTGGCCTGGGCCGCGCAGTCGGGCCGATTCCCCGGCTTCGACGCGGCCAGCCGGGCCGGCTACCGCGACGTCGCGACGGTCGACTGTGCCTCCGGGCAAAAGAAGGCCAGGGTGACGTTCGCGCAGGATCGCGCCTTCGTCGACTTCGGTCAGCTGTTCGCGGCGACGACGATGATGCCGTCGCACGTGATCGCCGACGAGCTCGGCGTGGACACCACGACTGCGCTGCAGACGGGCGACGCTCCGACCATCGACCGCATCGCCGCGCTGTGGAACACCACCTGGAACCTCAAGCCGGACCTGGATCTCAAGAAGTTCCCGTCCTCGGGTCCGTACAAGCTGGACTCGGTCACGGGCGCCGGTGCCGTCGTCCTCGTCGCGAACGACAAGTGGTGGGGCGCCAAGCCCGTCACCGGCAAGATCGTCGTCTGGCCGCGCGGCGCCGACATCCAGGACCGCGTCAACGACGGCTCGTACGACGTCGTCGACGTCGCAACCGGCTCCTCCGGCACCCTGAACTTGCCCGACGGATACGTCCGCACCGAGGCCCCGTCTGCAGGCATCGAGCAGCTCATCTTCGCGCCAAGCGGCCCGCTCGCCGATCCGGCGGCGCGCGGCGCAGTCGCGCTCTGCACGCCGCGCGACGTGATCGCGCACAACGCCGAGGTGCCGATCGCCAACAGCCGGCTCAACCCGGCGGCGGAGGATTCCATCACCGCCGCCGAGAGCCCGCCAGAAGCCGACCAGTTCAACGTGGCCAACCCCGACGCCGCGCGGGCGGCCATCAACGGCCAGCCGCTGACCGTGCGCATCGGCTACCAGAGCCCCAACGCGCGACTTGCCGCCACGGTCGGAACCATCGCCAAGTCCTGCGCCGCCGCAGGCATCACGGTGCAGGACGCGGCCGACGACTCGATCGGTCCACAGGCGTTGCGCGACAACAAGATCGACGTGCTGGTGGCCAGCACCGGTGGGGCGGCGGGAAGCGGCTCCACCGGTTCGTCGTCGATGGACGCCCACGATCTGCACAGCGGCAACGGCAATAATCTGTCGGGCTACGCCAACGAGCAGGTGGACGGCGTCATCAACGCGCTGGCGGTGACGTCTGACCCCAAGGAGCTGGCGCGGTTGCTGGGGCAGAGCAGCCCCGTGCTGTGGAACGACATGCCGACGCTTCCGTTGTACCGCCAGCAGCGAACCCTGGTGACGTCGACCAAGATGTACGCCGTGAGCAGTAACCCGACGCGCTGGGGCGCAGGCTGGAACATGGACCGATGGGCAGTGAAGTGACCGGCGCGCAGACTGAGGTCGCGACGCTGATCGCGTCGCTGACCCGCGAAGTCGCCGACTTCCCCGAGCCCGGCGTCCAGTTCAAGGATCTCACCCCGTTGCTCGCCGACGCGAAGGGCCTCGCGACCGTGACCAGCGCACTGGCTGCCGTCGCCGAGGGCGCCGACCTGGTGGCGGGCATCGACGCCCGCGGCTTTCTGCTCGGCGCCGCGGTCGCGATCAAACTCGGCACCGGTGTGCTGGCCGTCCGCAAGGGCGGCAAGCTGCCGCCGCCGGTCCACTCCGAGTCCTACAGCCTGGAATACGGCACGGCCACGTTGGAGGTGCCGGCCGAGGGCATCGATCTAGCCGACCGCAAGATCCTGATCGTCGATGACGTGCTGGCCACCGGAGGCACGGTTGCCGCAACGGTGCGGCTGCTCGGCAAGGCGGGCGCGGTCGTCATCGGTGCCGCCGTGCTGCTCGAGTTGAGCGCCCTCGACGGCCGGCAGAAGCTCCAAGGGCTGCCTGTCACCAGTCTCTACGTGGTGTGAGGGATATCCTCGATAGGGGATCGACCAGGCAGGAGGTGTGGTGATGGCTGATGACGGCCTGACGCAGACCCAGCCGATGCCGGTCATCACGCCCGACGCCATCCCCGCAGGGACCTCCAAGAGCACCACCAGCGCGTCGCGACGGGTCAGGGCCCGGCTCGCGCGCCGCATGACCGCGCAGCGCGGCGCGATGAACCCGGTGCTCGAACCGCTGGTGGCGGTGCACCGCGAGAACTACCCGAAGGCCGACCTGTCGATCCTGCAGCGCGCCTACGAGGTGGCCGAGCAGCGGCATGCCGACCAGTTGCGCCAGTCAGGTGACCCCTACATCACGCATCCGCTGGCGGTGGCCAACATCCTGGCCGAGCTGGGCATGGACACCACCACGCTGATTGCCGCACTGCTGCACGACACCGTCGAGGACACCGGCTACACGCTCGAGGCGCTGACCGCTGAGTTCGGTACCGAGGTGGGCCATCTGGTCGACGGTGTCACGAAGCTCGACAAGGTGACTCTCGGCAACGCAGCCGAGGGCGAGACCATCCGCAAGATGATCAACGCGATGGCTCGCGACCCGCGCGTGCTGGTGATCAAGGTCGCCGACCGCCTGCACAACATGCGCACGATGCGCTTCCTGCCACCGGAGAAGCAGGCCCGCAAAGCCCGCGAGACTCTGGAAGTCATTGCGCCGCTTGCTCATCGGCTGGGCATGGCCACCGTCAAGTGGGAGCTCGAGGATCTGTCGTTCGCGATCCTGCACCCGAAGAAGTACGACGAGATCGTGCGCCTGGTGGCCGACCGGGCGCCGTCGCGCGACACGTACCTGGCCAAGGTGCGTGCCGAGATCAATGCCACCCTGTCCGCGTCGAAGATCCACGCGGAGGTGGAGAGCAGGCCAAAGCACTACTGGTCGATCTACCAGAAGATGATCGTGAAGGGCCGCGACTTCGACGACATCCACGACCTGGTTGGCGTGCGGATCCTGTGCGACGAGATCCGCGACTGTTACGCGGCGGTCGGCGTCGTGCATTCACTGTGGCAGCCCATGGCCGGGCGGTTCAAGGACTACATCGCCCAGCCGCGCTACGGGGTGTACCAGTCGTTGCACACCACTGTCGTCGGCCCCGAGGGCAAGCCACTCGAGGTTCAGATCCGCACCCGCGACATGCACCGCACGGCCGAGTACGGCATTGCTTCGCACTGGCGCTACAAGGAAGTCAAGGGCCGCAACGGAGTTCCGACCGGGCACGCCGCCGCAGAGATCGACGACATGGCGTGGATGCGCCAGCTGCTCGACTGGCAGCGGGAGGCCGCCGACCCCGGAGAGTTCCTCGAGTCGCTGCGTTACGACCTCGCGGTGCAGGAGATCTTCGTGTTCACCCCGAAGGGCGACGTCATCACGCTGCCCGCGGGGTCGACACCGGTCGACTTCGCCTATGCCGTGCACACCGAGGTCGGGCACCGCTGCATCGGAGCCAGGGTGAACGGCCGTCTGGTGGCGCTGGAGCGCAAGCTCGAGAACGGCGAGGGCGTCGAGGTCTTCACGTCGAAGGCACCAAACGCAGGGCCGTCACGCGACTGGCAGAGCTTCGTGGTGTCGCCGCGCGCCAAGGCCAAGATCCGGCAGTGGTTCGCCAAGGAGCGGCGCGAGGAGGCGCTGGAGTCGGGCAAGGACTCCATCGCCCGTGAAGTTCGCCGTGGCGGACTTCCATTGCAGCGCTTGATGAATGGCGAATCGATGGCGGCTCTGGCCAGGGAGCTGCGATACGCCGACGTATCCGCGTTGTATACCGCGGTGGGTGAGGGACATGTCTCCGCGCGACACGTGGTGCAGCGTCTGCTTGCCCAACTCGGTGGTGACGAAGAGGCCGAGAACGAGATCGCCGAGCGGTCGACGCCTGCCACCATGCCGGTGCGCCAGCGCACCAACGACGACGTCGGCGTCGCCGTGCCCGGGGCGCCGGGCGTGCTGACCAAACTGGCGAAGTGCTGCACCCCGGTGCCCGGCGACAACATCATGGGATTCGTCACCCGTGGCGGCGGCGTCAGCGTGCACCGCACCGACTGCACCAATGCCGAGTCGCTGCAACAACAGTCAGAGCGCATCATCGAGGTCAAGTGGGCGCCGTCGCCGTCGTCGGTGTTCCTGGTGGCGATCCAGGTCGAGGCACTCGACCGGCACCGGTTGCTGTCCGACGTCACCCGCGTGCTTGCCGACGAGAAGGTCAACATCTTGTCGGCGTCGGTGACCACGTCCAACGACAGGGTGGCGATCAGCCGGTTCACCTTCGAGATGGGCGACCCCAAACACCTTGGGCACGTGCTCAACGTGGTCCGCAACGTCGAGGGCGTGTACGACGTCTACCGCGTGACGTCGGCGGCCTGACGGCCCCTGGTGCCGATGGCACCGACCACCGCGGCGACGATGCAGGCGACGGCCGCCGCCCCTGCGAACCAGGGGAACACCGCACTCAGCGGCCACCGCGTCGCGGCCCAGCCCGCAACGATGGTCGGCGCTGCCATGGCGGTGTAGGCGAGCAGGTAGTACGCCGACATGGTCTCGCCGCGCCGATCGGCGGGCACGACGTTGGCCAGGTGCCGAAGCGAGCCGCCGAAGCCGAGGCCGAACGTCGCGCCCAGCAGGGCGGCGGCCGCGAGCACCAAGGTCCAGTCGTGCGTGGCCAGTACCGGAATCATCGCCAGCAGCACCAGTCCCATGCCGATGTCGCCGAGGATCGCGGCACGACGCGCGGGCACCCGGGTGGCGCACATCTGGGCCAGCGCCGCGGCGAACGCCGTCGTGCCGACCACGGCGCCGCCGAACACCAGGTTGTGCACGTTGGTCTGTTGGGCGGCCAGTGACGGGTACAGCGAGAGCAGCACGCCGAGCACCGACCAGGACGCCATGACGCCGAGTGCCGCGAACCAGAAGTCTCCGCGAATCTCGCGCGGCACTGCGGGTTTGGCGATCCGGATGGGACCGCGCGTGCGCGCGGAGTGCGGTTCGCGCAGGGCGACGACGCCGATGCCGACGACGGCGCAGATCACTGCGACCACCGCGTACGGCGTGCGCATGGGATGCGGGGCGTACTGCGCCAGCACCGCCGAGCCGAGGATGGCCACCGTCATGCCGATGTTGAAGCTGACGCCGCTGAGTTGGCCGGATCGCGCGCCATGGTCGGGACGCAGGTCGAGCAGCGCCGCCGCGCCCGCGACCACGATGGAACCCACCGCCGCACCGTGGATGGCGCGTGCCACCAGCAGCAGGGCCATGTCGTCGGCAATGAGGAACACGCCGAGACCCACGATCATCGCCAGAAGGGCGGCCAGCAGGACCGGCTTGCGGCCGATCACGTCGGAGATGCGGCCCGACACCAGCACCGCGCCGAGCGCGGCCACCGCGTAGACGGCGAACACCACGGTGGTGGACAAGGGGGAGAGGTGCCAGACCTCTTCGTACATGCCGTACAGCGGCGCGGGCAGACCGGAGACGCCGAGCGCGACGCCGCTGAGCACGAGCAGCAGGGAGTAGGCCCCGCGCTGGGTCTGGCCGGTGAGTCGGTCGGCTGCGACTACCGCCACGATTCCCCTCCAGCCAGGTAGGTTTGATGAACGTCGAACCGGATCGACAGTACGCTCGGTTCGATGATCGTCAAACCCGCGGTGATGGAGGCCACACGATGACGCCACCGCAGCTCGGTGAGCTTGCCGATAACCGCGTCGGCAGCGTGCAACAGGTGCTGGCCGCTCTCGCCGATCCGGTCCGCCTCGAGATGATCCGAAGGCTTCGCAACGCCGGTTCTCCGATGCCGTGCGCCCGGCTCTACGACGGGATCAACAAGTCGACCGCGACGCACCACTTCAAGATCCTGCGCGAGGCCGGTCTGACCGAGCGGATGGTGGTCGACGGGCAGACCCTGCAGCGACTGCGCACCGATCAGGTCGACGCCGCCGTACCGGGGCTGTTGAATTCCATTGTGGGAAAGGCGAACCGGGAAGCGGAGTCGGTCTAACCCGCCCGCACCGTCTCGACGGTCACGGCCGTATTCGGCTTGCCGTCGGCGGTGCCGTCCTGAACGCCTGCGGCTGCGATCTCGCCGACGGTGGCAAGGCCCGTCGCGTCGACGGTGCCGAACACCGTGTACGTCGGCGGCAGCTCCGAGTCCTGGTACACCAGGAAGAACTGGCTGCCGTTGGTGCCAGGCCCGGCGTTGGCCATCACCAGTGAGCCGCGCGGGTACAGCGCGGGCGTTCTCAGCGCCGGGTCGGTCAGCTTGTACTGGTTGGTGGGGTACTCGTTGGGGAATCGGTAGCCGGGCCCGCCCGTGCCGAGCCCGGTCGGGTCGCCGCACTGCAACACGCCGAGGACCTGCGAGGTGGTCAGCCGGTGGCAGGGCGTGCCGTCGAAGTACCCCTGCTCGGCGAGGCTGACGAAGCTGTTGACGGTGCACGGCGACTTGGCGTTGTCGAGTTGCAGTCCGATCGGACCCTGGCTGGTGACGACCGTCGCGGCGATCGTCGCAGGAGTCAGCGACACCCGTCCCTGCGGCGGCGGAGTGTTCGGCTTGCTCGCCTTCTCGGTCGTGGCCGGGTACTGGCAGTTGGACCCCAGCGTGCCGGGCGGCTTGAACGTCGGCAGGGCGCTCGCAGGAGCCGACGAGCCCGTCCGGCCCGGATAGTCCGGGTTGGGCCTGAACGGGACGCCGAGCCAGTTGGTCATCTGTATCGCGAAGGCGGCGAACAC
>JAOPVF010000226.1 GCA_025963195.1 Mycobacterium sp.
ACGGTGTCCGACGTCGCGGGCCCGCGGAGGAAGTCGATCGTCTCGCCGCGGTACGGGTCGTGCAGCGTGCCGTGCTGCACGAAGCAGGTGCCGGGCCGCAGGACGACGCCGGTGAGATCGCGGCGGAGCACGTCGTCGCGGGTGTTGCAGCCGTTGCGACCGAGCTCGACGTCGACGTCGTCACTCCAGGCTTCGCCGAACCGGAACCTGACGAAGTCACGGCGCCGATCCCACCCCTTGACCGGCAACCGTTCGAGGTCCGCCATGACCTGGTCGTATCCGACCGAGCCTCGAGGAGGCGGCGCCGCTACGATTGGCTCCGCGCGGAAGTGGAACCACGCGGCCACGGCGACGCCGGCCGCGACGATCACGACCAGAACGGGAATGGCGCGGCCCACATTTCGGTTCTAGCACTTGCGCCGGTAGAGTGCTAACAAGTTTTACTGTCTCGGAGGTTTTCGTGCCGACCTATTCCTACGCGTGTACCGAGTGCGACAACCGGTTCGACGCCGTACAGGCGTTCACCGAAGATGCGCTGACCACGTGCCCACAGTGCTCCGGCCGACTGCGCAAGCTGTTCGGCTCCGTTGGCGTGGTGTTCAAGGGCAGCGGCTTTTACCGCAACGACAGCCGTGAGAGTGCCAAGAGCACGGCGGGCAGCCCGGCTGGCGGGTCGACCAAGAGCAGCGAGTCGACTGGCTCGTCATCGTCCTCCGACTCCTCGTCGTCGGGTTCGTCCGGTTCCGACTCCTCGTCCAGCTCGAGCTCGTCGAGCTCCGGCTCGTCGGACGGCAAGAGCTCGAGTTCGAGCACCAGCTCGTCTGCCCCCGCCGCCGCCAGCTCCTAGAGCCGAGGTTATCCACAGGCCCGGCCGTCGCCGGGGTGGGAAAGCCGCCGCTGCCACCTAACGTTGGCGCATGGGGGAAGCACTCAATCCGTCGCCGCTGAGCCGGCTGACGCAGGCGCTGCGACCGGACTGGACCAGGACCGCAACGGCCCGCAGGGTGACCGCGGGAGCACTCGTCGTATTGGCTGGAGTGGCCGCGCTGCGCCCGGACCCGGCCGACGGCCGCGCCGACGTCGTCGTCTTCGCGCACGACGTGGCGCCGGGCGTCGAGCTCACCGCGGCCGACCTTCGCGTCGAATCACGTTCGAAGACAACGATTCCCGACGGTTCTCAAACCGACCCGGCATTGCTCCTCGGGTCGACCCTGGCTGGGCCGGCCCGCCGCGGGGAGGTGCTCACCGACGTCAGGCTGCTCAGCCCGCGACTGGCCGAGGCCACCGCGGGTCGGGACGCGCGAGTGGTGCCGCTACGCCTGGCCGACGCCGCCCTACTCGACCTCATTCGTCCAGGAGACGTGGTGGACGTGTTGGCCGCCGATTCCGCAACGCCCGGTGGCGCCGTCGACGCGCAGCCTCGCGTGGTGGCGACGGACGCCGTCGTCGTCCTGGTCTCCGAGGAGGCCGCCTCACCCGGCCGGGGCGACGACAGAGTGGTTCTGGTGGCTCTGCCCGCCCACACCGCGAACGAGGTGGCGGGTGCGTCGCTCACCCAGGCCATCACGCTCACTCTGCACTGAACACCTCAGAGCCAAATCCGGTCCGCATGAGGGGATCCCCGGGTTCAGGCGTCAGCGGGGTTAACGTTGCACCTCTGAGCAATCACGTCATCGGAAGGGGATCCGTTCGCGCTCAAGGGCTTCAAGCAGTTTCTCGCTCGCGGCAACATCGTCGACCTCTCGGTCGCGGTCGTCATCGGTACTGCGTTCACCGCGCTCGTCACCAAGTTCTCCGAAAGCATCATCCAGCCGTTGATCG
The DNA here is from genome assembly GCA_025963195.1 of Mycobacterium sp. Taxonomy (GTDB): domain Bacteria; phylum Actinomycetota; class Actinomycetes; order Mycobacteriales; family Mycobacteriaceae; genus Mycobacterium. The sequence goes on from JAOPVF010000226.1 coordinate 1,822, forward strand.
ACCGCATCGGAGCAGGCGGCGACGAGAATTACGGCATCCTGAAGATCGGCATCGGCGGTGGGCAGACCATCGATCTGAACGTCCTGCTGACGGCGGCCATCAACTTCGTCCTCGTCGCGGCAGTGGTCTACTTCTTCGTCGTGCTGCCCTACAACCGACTCCGCAAGAAGGGCGAGGTGGAGCAAGCACAGGACACCGAGCTGAGCCTGTTGACCGAGATCCGCGATCTGCTGTCCGACGGCGGCAGCGGCAAGCACGTCACCGGTCCCGGTACCGGACCCAGCCCGGACACCGCGGAGACCACCAGCGCCGACAAGTAACCGTCCCAGAACGCGAGCAGCCCCCGGCCGAAGCCGGGGGCTGTTCGCGTTCGAGCCCAGTGCTAGTTCATGTTCCAGGGTTCGCCGTAGGTGGTGACGCTGTCACCGGTGGACGCGATGAGCCGGGCGAACGGACGCAGCAGCACGCCGCCGGCCGCACCGGTCACGGTGCCGTGAGCGTTGGACACCGCGACGCCACCGCTAGCACCCTTGACGTCGACCGAGAAGGTGGCGACTTCCTGGATGCCGGGGCCGTTGCCCAGGTCAGCGCTGATCGACACACCCGGGAACAGGTTCGGGGTGATGACCGAGCCCAGCGGGTTGAAGCCCGCACTCAACGGGTTGATGTTCGTGTCGTCGAGCAGGATGTTGGGCGTGGTGTAGCTGAAGTTGATGCCAACGCCCAGCGACCACGGGAAGCCGATCTGGTAACCCAACTCCAAGGTGCCCGCGAAGTCGCTGGCACCCGGTCCGGCCACGTTGTACTTGGCGCGGCCCGAATGGAACCACTCACGGGTCAGCCGGTTGCGGTCCAGGGGGAACACACCATTGAGGAAGGTGTCCCACTGCTGGATCGTCAAGGTCCGATCCTGGCCGTCGACCAGGCTCAGCTCGTTGTCCAGACCAGCATGGGAGGTACCCGTGCTCGCGAACAGTGCCGCGACGGCCGCGATCAACGCGACCAGCACCTTACTCATTGCCTTCATGTTGTGTTCCTTTCGTTTACTGCCGTTATGTCGTTGTGGTCTTACCAAAAGGGCGACGCCAGCCGATCAGTGATCGCTGACGCCGCCCCCGGCGCGTCTAGGACGCAGTTAGTTCATGTTCCACGGCTCGCCGTAGGTGGTGACGCTGTCACCGGTGGACGCGATCAGGCGGGCGAACGGACGCAGCAGCACGCCGCCGGCAGCACCGGTCACCGTTCCGTGCGCGTTGGACACCGCGACGCCGCCGCTGGCACCCTTGACGTCGACCGAGAAGGTGGCGACTTCCTGGATGCCGGGACCGTTGCCCAGGTCAGCGCTGATCGACACACCCGGGAACAGGTTCGGGGTGATGACCGAGCCCAACGGGTTGAAGCCTGCGCTCAACGGGTTGATGTTCGTGTCGTCGAGCAGGATGTTGGGCGTGG
>JAOPVF010000265.1 GCA_025963195.1 Mycobacterium sp.
CCGACCATTGCAACCGGGATGACCGGAACCCCGGACTCCAGCGCCAGCCGGGCCAGCCCCGTCTTGCCCTTGTACAACCGGCCGTCGGGCGAGCGGGTGCCCTCCGGGTACATGCCGAGCACCTTGCGCTCGCCGAGAATGCGTTCCGCGGTCGTCAGCGCATCCTGCGCGGAATCGGCGTCGGTGCGGTCGATGGGCACCTGGCCGGCGGCGGTGTAGAACCAGCGGGTGAACCAGCCCTTGACGCCGGTGCCGGTGAAGTACTCGGCCTTGGCAAGGTAGGTGATCCGCCGCCTCACCACCAGACACAGGTAGAAGCTGTCGGCGACCGCGAGGTGGTTACTGGCCAGGATGACTGGACCGGAGTCCGGAACGTATTCCAGCCCTACGACTTTCGGGCGACCCAACAGCGAAAGCAGCGGTCCCATGAAGATGTACTTGAACAGCCAATACCACATCGAACCTCCCGCGTCGGGCGCCCGGACGGTGCCCTGCGACAACTTTACCCACGCTCCGTGGCTGCGACCAGGTAGACCGCGGTCCTGGGTGCGCGAGTCACTCCTCGACGGTCACCGGGATGTGCTGATATCGGCCGGGCCCTGCGGGCGGCGGCTCGTCGGGCGTGGTGGGCGGCTCCGGCGTCCCAGACGCGTCGCCCTTCTCGGCCATGGCCCGAACGACCGCCAGCAGCGCAACGCTGTGCTCGGCGATCACGCTCAGCATCGGGTGCTGCTCGCCGTTCACCAACGCCGCGAGCGCACACACCGGGCACCACACCTGCTGGCACTTGGCATCGCCACCGGCCGACAACCGGGCAGCCGCAAGGCGCACCGCCGGATCGAGCTGGTCCAGGATGGTCTGCGCCAACTGCCGCAATTCGGGCCCGAGTTCCTGGTGAGACCCACTCACGCCGGCCACACCTCCGGATCTGGTCGAAAACGTACCGTCAGCTCGCTGCCCCGCAGCTGGGCATCCACCACGATGCATCGCCGCAGGACGGACGCCAACCGAACCCGCCGCCGCATCCCTCCGGCGCCGATGATCAAGTCATCGTCGACCCGGCCCAGCGTCAACGCACCGGAATCGACCTGCGGCAACTCTAGCTGCAACCGATAGATCGCATCGAGTCCGGAGCCCGATTCGCGGTCGACGACGGGTTGCAGCGGCCCCGGTGGTGGCGAGCCGTCCCTGCTGCGGGCGCTGTCCAACAGCTCGCCGAGCGCCTTCGGACCGATCGGCTCACCCGGCAGGTGCGGCACCAGTACGAGCGTCACGTCGCCGATCGCGGTGTCGAGCTCGGCGAGCACCGTCCGCTGCTCGGAGATGCGCTCGGTGTACCAGTCGAACGCCGGGTGTTCGGGCAGGTTGCGGTACTCGTACGAATCGTCCTGCATCAGCATTTGATTCACGATGAGCTCGTCGACGGAGACGCCCATCAAGGCCAGCGAGCCAAGCGTGCGCACCGCCTCGGCGGCCACCACCCGCTCTGGGGTGAGCACCAGGTGCGCGCGGACGCGCGAACCATCGACCAGCAGGGACCCGAGCCGCTCCGTTGCGGTGCTGATCCGCTCCAGCAACTCGACCGCGCCCGTGGACCTGGTGTCCTGCGCAGCCAGCGACAGCCTGCGATGCCTTGGCCAGGCGCGCTCCAGGTAGAGGCCGAACGCGGCGGGCAGGGTGAGCATGCGCATCGCGTCGGCAGTCGACGCGCAGTCGACGACCACGTGATCCCACCGGCCCGAGTCGGCGAGGTCGGCCACCTCGTTCAGGCCGAGCACCTCTTGAATCCCCGGGAATGCCGAAAGCTCCTCTGGCGCAATGTCTCCCAAGTCGGACTCGGGAAACCTGGCGGCCAGGACGCCTGCCACCTCACGCCAGCGGACTTCCAAGAGGGCCAGCGTGTCCAGAGCCAGCGCATCGAGGAATCCGCCACCCGCGCCGACGTCCAGGTCGGCCAGCACGCGGGTCGGAAGTGGCTCGCCGGTCGGCGTCACCGTCGCGCCGAGCACGTCACCCGTGGAGTGCGCCTGATCGGTCGACACGATCAGCACCCGCTCGCCGGCGCGCGGGTCGCGCACGGCGGTAGCGGTCGCCAACGTGGACTTGCCTACCCCGCCCTTGCCGACGAAGAGACTGATCCGTGCAGCGGGATCACTGGCGATCACTCAGCCTCGACTCGCTTCTTGAGGTCCTTCAACGCGGTGTCGGTGAGCCTGCGCTCGGCCTTGCGCTTGAGCAGGCCGATCATCGGGATGATCAGGTCCACCGACAGCTCGTAGGTAACCTCGGTACCAGAACCCTTGGGCGACAAGCGATACGATCCATCCAACGCCCTCAACAGGGAGCTCGACACCAGCGACCAGGTGACCGACTTGCGGTCCTTGGGCCAGTCGTAGGCCAGCACCATGGTGTCCTTGAGTACCGCCGCGTCGAGCAGCAGTCGCGCCGTCCGCGGGTTGCCCGCGTCGTCGACGTCGAGGACCTCGGTCTCCTTGTACTCCTTGACCCAGTCCGGGTACGTCCCGATGTCGGCGATGACGTCCATCACGGTCGCCGGGTCGGCATCGATGTAGATCGTCTGCGCAGTCTTGTCCGCCACGTGTTCTCTTCCCGGATCGCTCGGTGCGCTGAAGAACGGATCCGCGCCCTTCAGCACAAAAATGTACCCGCACCCTTCGATCTCGCGCGGGTGGTCACGCCAGCCGGGATACCCCGACCGGGCGTGTTTCCTCCAGTTTCTGCTTGACCTCGAAGGCCATGTCCTTGCCAGCCACCCGGCGCTTGTGGTTGGCCTTGGCCAGGTCCATCCTGGACAGCTCCCATGCCGTCGCACCCGAAGGCTCGGCGTGCAGGAAGTAGTGCAGGACGACGCCGTCGAGGACGGGCTGCAGCCACACCTCCATGGTTCCGGTCAACGCGCCGGTCACCGTCCAGCGGTGCCCGATCGGACCCCGGTCCTCGACCACCGTCAGCCGAAGGTCCGGCCACCACCGGCGCCAATTCGCGGGCTCGGCAACTGCGGCGCCGACGTCGACCGGGTCGGCGCAGACGAAGGTCTCGTCGGCGATTTGGATGCTGTTCATTGCCGAATAGCTTCACATACGAGAGCCCGTTTGCGTGGCTGGGCTGCCGACTAGGCTGTTCGCAGGCAATGCCGCTACCACTGCTGAGAGGCAAGGACTGTGCTCGAGTTCAGTGTTCCCGCTTCGTTCACCGTCGGCGACAACGACACCGTCGTCAGCTCCGTGTTCGACCACGAGCGCAACGACCCCCACCACGTGATCATTCAACGGCTGATCAACGGGACCTGGTCGGACGTCACCAGCGCCCAGGTGGCCGCCCAGGTCCGATCGACCGCCCTGGGTCTGATCGCCGAGGGAGTCCAGCCCGGTGACCGCGTCGCGTTACTGTCGGCGACCCGCTACGAGTGGCCGATCATCGACTTCGCGATCCTGTCCATCGGCGCGGTCACCGTCCCGATCTACGAAACCTCCTCGGCCGAGCAGATCAGCTTCGTCCTGTCCGACTCTGGTGCCGTGCTGGCGTTCGCCGAGACCGACGGGCACGCCGACAAGATCGAAGAGCTCAAGGGTGATCTACCGCAGCTGCGCAAGATCCTCCGGATCGACGGGATCGGCCCGTCCGCACTCGAGGAGCTGGCCGACGCAGGCGCGGACACCGATCCTGCCGAGCTGACGGCCCGGCTTTCGTCCATCAAGTCCGTCGACGTCGCGACGCTCGTCTACACGTCGGGCACCACCGGTAGGCCCAAGGGCTGCCAGCTGACCCATTCGAACCTGCTCTACGAGATGCGCGGCGCGAAGGCCTGCTTCCCCGCATTGCTGGACAAGGGCGAGAAGCTTCTGGTGTTCCTGCCGTTGGCCCATGTCCTGGCCCGCGCCATCACGATCTCGGCGTTCAGCAACAAGGTGACGCTGGGATTCACCAGCGACGTCAAGAACCTGGTGCCCACGCTCGGGGTGTTCAAGCCGACGTTGGTGGTCTCGGTGCCCCGGGTGTTCGAGAAGGTCTACAACACCGCCGAGCAGAACGCGCGCAATGACGGCAAGGGAAAGATCTTCGAGATCGCCGCCGCCACGGCGATCCAGTGGAGCCAGGCGCAGGACGCCGGGGGCGCCGCGGACGCGAGGA
>JAOPVF010000273.1 GCA_025963195.1 Mycobacterium sp.
GAAGATCCGCACGTGCCCAACGAAGGTCGCCGCGGCACGGGCATGAAGCTGCGTGCCGGTCTGGTGATCGCCATCGAGCCGATGCTGATCGCAGACGGCACCGACGGATACCGGCATGATTCTGATGGCTGGACGCTGCGCACCGCGAACGGCGCCAGGGCAGCGCACAGCGAGCACACCGTCGCGATCACGCGCGACGGTGCCCGCATCCTGACCGCCTGAGCGCGTCATTAGGCTGTGACCATGGCCGACTTAACGATTCCCGCCGACCTCAAGCCCAAGGATGGCCGCTTCGGCTCCGGGCCGTCGAAGGTCCGACCCGAGCAGCTGCAGGCACTCGTCGCCTCTGGCCACCTGTTCGGGACGTCGCATCGGCAGGCGCCGGTGAAGAATCTCGTCGGCCGCGTCCGCGACGGTGTGCGTCAGCTCTTCTCGCTGCCCGACGGCTACGAGGTCATCCTGGGCAACGGCGGCTCGACCGCGTTCTGGGACGCCGCGGCGTTCGGGCTCATCGACAAGCGCTCGCTGCATCTCGCGTTCGGCGAGTTCAGCGCCAAGTTCGCCTCCGCGGTGGCGGCCAACCCGTTCGTCGGCGATCCGATCATCGTGAAGGCAGATCCCGGCAGAGCGCCAGAGCCTCGGTCCGATCCTTCCGTCGACGTGGTCGCCTGGGCGCACAACGAGACGTCGACGGGCGTCGCAGTGCCGATTCAGCGCCCGGCAGGCGACGCGCTGGTGGTCATCGACGCCACGTCGGCCGCTGGCGGACTGCCGGTCGACATCGCCGACACCGACGTCTACTACTTCGCGCCGCAGAAGAACTTCGCCTCCGACGGCGGGCTGTGGCTGGCGATCGCCAGCCCCGCGGCGCTGGCGCGCATCGAGGCGATCGCCGCCTCCGGCCGCTGGGTCCCCGACTTCCTTTCGCTGCCCATCGCCGTCGACAACAGCCTGAAGAACCAGACGTACAACACCCCGGCGATCGGCACCCTGGTACTCATGGCCGACCAGCTGGATTGGCTCAACGGCAACGGCGGGCTGGACTGGGCCGTCAAGCGAACCGCCGATTCCTCGCAGCGGCTGTACTCGTGGGCCGAGGCGACTGCGTACACGACGCCGTTCGTCACTGACCCGGCACTGCGGTCGCAGGTGGTCGGCACCGTCGACTTCATCGATGCGGTAGACGCTGCAGCTGTCGCTGCGACATTGCGGGCCAACGGCATCGTCGATACCGAGCCGTACCGCAAACTCGGCCGCAACCAGCTGCGGGTGGCGATGTTCCCCGCCGTCGACCCCGACGACGTCAGCGCCCTCACCGCCTGCGTGGACTGGGTCGTCGATCGCCTTTGAGATCACCGCGTGTCAGACGTGGTCACGAGTCGATAACGCAGTAGGGTCACCCGTTGAGCCGCGCTTCGTCCGGCGGCCAGGAGGAGGTCGGCATGCGTGAACTCAAGGTCGTCGGACTAGACATCGACGGCAAACGCATCATCTGCGAGACGGCCGACTCCGGAGACAAGTTCGTGCTGACCCCTGACGACCGATTGCACGCTGCGCTGAACGGCGAGAAAGCCAGTGTCATTCCACCGAAGATCGAGGCCGAGGTCCCAACCGTGCTGCGTCCCAAGGACATTCAAGCCAGGATTCGCGCTGGTGCATCCGTCGAGCAGGTCGCAGAGGCGGCCGGGGAGAGCGTCAGCCGAGTGGAGCGATTCGCTCACCCCGTGTTGCTGGAACGGTCCCGTGCGGCGGAGCTGGCCACCGCGTCTCACCCGGTGTTGGCCGACGGACCCACCGTCATGACGCTGCTGGAGACGGTGACGACCGCGCTGGTGTCCCGCGGGCTGGATCCCGAGGCCACCGCTTGGGATGCCTGGCGCAACGAGGACGGTCGCTGGACCGTGCAGCTGACCTGGAAGGCAGGCAGGTCCGACAACGCCGCGCACTTCCGCTTCACCCCCGGTGCGCACGGTGGCACCGCGACGCCGTTCGACGATGCCGCCGCCGAGCTCATCGATCCCCATTTCTCCCGCCCACCGCTGCGTTCGGTGTCCCCCGTGCCCGAGCCCGGCTTCACCGAACCGATCCCCGTCGTCGCGCCCGACCTGTTCACTCCCGAGCCCGTCGTGCCGGATCCCGCGCCGGCGGCACCGAAGCCTCAGCGCGCCCGCAAGCGCAAGCCCGAAGTGCCCGGCTGGGAGGACGTCCTGCTCGGCGTGCGCTCCGGCACCCAGCAGTAACCGGCGCCTGACCGTCACTCTGTGGCATCATCGATTAAGTCGACTAACTAATATCGGTGACTGCGCAGCTAGGGACGTGAATTCATGCCTCTTACCGACGGCGACACGTGGCCCGAACCCGCTGATCGAAGACCCATTCGCCGAACCCCTGGTTCGCGCCGTCGGCGTCGACTACTTCATCGAAATGGCCAAGGGTCAGATCGAACCCGACGAAGACGGCCTGATCCTCGATCCGCGGCAGCTGGCCGACGGCATGTCCGTCCGCACCAAGTACTTCGACGACTTCTTCACCTCGGCAACCGATGCAGGCCTCCGCCAGGCGGTCATCCTGGCCTCCGGTCTCGACGCCCGCGCGTACCGGCTGGGGTGGCCGCCCGGAACGACGGTCTTCGAGGTGGACCAGCCGCGACGAGATCACCTGACTGTCCGCACCGGGCAGTCGCATCGCCGCCGATTGGCTACCGGACATGGAGTCGGCGTTGAACAACGACCGGATGCGCGCGATCGGCGCCAGTCAGCGGGCCAAAGGACTGGATCTCGCCGACCCGTCGGAACTGACGTATCTGGGCGAGCGCAACAGTGTCGTCGAGTACCTCCACCAGCGCGGCTGGCACACCTCGACGGCGACGGTTGAGGACCAGTTTGCCGCCAATGGCCTCACCTTCCATCCGGACGACGCCACGACCGGGTTCTTCAACGCGTCCATCACGTCGGCACAGCTGACCTGACGGTCGCGAAAGCCGTTACGCGCCAAGCGCCATCCCGAGCAGCGTCAGCCATCCCGCTGCCACGCCGACGCCGCTGCCAAGCACGAACCACCGCCACACGGGTCGCGAGCGCCAGCCCCACACCGTTGGGGCCAGCCCACCGACGGCCACCAGGTTGAGCCCGACCGCCAACAGTGGATGCACGCGGGTGAGGCCAAGACTCAGCACGATGATGGCTGCCGCGGTCACCGCCGCAACGAAGGCGGCGACCGTCAGCCCGGTTCCCCACGGAGTCGCGTCGTCGGTCACGCGGCCAGCCTAGTGGCCGGTCCTGGAACGTTCGTAGAACGTCAGGGCGGCGGCCGTCGCGACGTTCAGCGAGTCGGTGCCCCGCGACATCGGAATGCGCACCCGGACGTCGCACGCCCGCATCGCCCGCTCGGTCAGACCTGGGCCCTCCGCGCCGACGAGGATGGCCACGCGCTGATCGGCCAGCGCGGGCATCGCCTCGGCCAACGAGCTCGCGGCAGGATTGGGCGTCATGGCCATTAGCCGGAAGTCCTTGTCCTGCAGCACGTCCAGATCGCGGGGCCAATCCGGCGCCCAGGCATACGGCACCAGCAGCGCGTGACCCATCGAGACTCGGACGGCGCGCCGGTACAGCGGATCGGCGCAGCCGCTGCCGAACACCACCGCGTCGACGCTGAGGCCTGCGGCGTTGCGGAAGATGGAGCCAAGGTTCTCGTGGTCGTTCACACCTTCGAGCACGGCGACGGTGCGGGCGTGCTCGAGGACCTCGGCCACCGACAATTCCGGTGGACGCGGCGCCGCGGCCAGCACTCCCCGGTTGAGGTGGAAGCCGACGACGTCGGCCATCACCTCGGGGCTCGCGACGTAGAACGGGGCGTCGGTGCGGTGCAGATCGGCAGTCAACTCGGCGAGTCTGCGCTCGGTGCCGAGGAACGCGCGGGCGACGAACCGCGATGCCAGCATGCGCTGTACCACCAGGACGCCCTCGGCGATCACAAGGCCCTTGCCGGTGGGCAGGTCGGGTCGTCGATCGATGCTGTTGAGATCTCGGAAGTCGTCGAGTCGGGGATCGGCGGGGTCGTCGACTACAACCAGGTGGGCGCTCACGTGCCTTCGTCGACGATGGCCAGCATTAGATCTGCCGCGACGAGCAGCGTCTTGCGCTGTTCGGGCTCGAGTTCGGCCAGCCGCTGTTGCAGCCATTCCCGGCTGGCGCGGCGTTCCACTTCGAGGAGCTCGCCGCCCTTGTCCGACACCGACACCAGTACCTGGCGGCCGTCGTCGGGGTGCGGGCCCCGGTCGACGAAGCCGAGCTCGCACAGCGATGCGATCACTCGGGTCATCGACGGCGGCCGCACGCGTTCGCGGAAGGCGAGTGCGCCCGGAGTCATGGGGCCCTCCTTGCCGAGCGTGGCCAGCGCCGACAACTGCGACAGTGACACCGGTGAGTCGGGCCGACGGAAGCGCAATTGCCGCGCCAAGCGCAGGACGGCGAGCGACAAGTCGCTGGCCAGTCGCGCGTCGGCGTCGGTCACGTGCCAAAGAGTACCGACACCAGTACCGGATCCGGTGCAGACGACCATTTCGGCGCGTACCCGGGTCGTGCCCGATCGACTAGGTTTGTCCGCGATGGCCGAGACGACACCCGAGCCCCACCCCGACGCGCCGACGCCGCCCCCGTTGCCCGTCGCGCTGCTGCAGCCGTGGCCGGTGATCGTCGCGATCGCCGCGGGCTGGCTGGTCGCCGTCGTGCTGGCCTTCACGGTGCACGATCTGCACGCCTGGCGGCCGGTGACCATCGCCGGGCTTGGCGTGGGAGTGCTTGGCACGTCGATCTTTCTGTGGCAGCGTCGCGCGGTGCGGCGCGGCTCCCGCGGTGCGCAGTCCGGGCTCAGCTGACCGACGAGGGGTAGTGGCCCGGCTAGTCGGTCGGTTCCGCCGCTTCCGCGGGCTCGGCCGGTTCTGCGGGCTCCGTCACGTCCACGGGCTCGACGATTTCGGTCGCCTCCACGGGCTCGACCTCGATGACGCCGTCGATGTCGTCGGCTGCAGCCTCGACGACGTCTTCCACCGGGTCCGCCGCAACCACTTCGGTGACCTCGATGACGCCGTCGTCGAACGGATCGAACGCAGGCGATCCGATTCCCGGTGGCGCCGGGGTCTCCGAATGCGCGCCACAGCCGTACTCGTCGGCCACCACGCGGCCGTCGGCCGACATCTCGTTGGCGCACACCCCGAACGCCTTTCCCAGCGATCCGGTCAGTGGCAGATAGAAGCCGCAGTCCCTGCAGACTCGGCGCGTCGAGCGCGCCATCGTGGAATCGGGCCCGAAGTCGCCGTCCTGCCAGCGCTGTGCGGCCTCGCTGCGACCCCACGCACTGAGCACCTGGCGGCGGCCCAAACCGAGCTCGCCTGCGAGTTCGTCGAGTTCCGGATCACCCGACGACACGTAGCCGGGCACCAGCCGTGGGTCGTTGGTGGACGGGGACAGCAAATCGCCTGGGCTCAGATCGCCGGGCTGGAGGCGGTCCTGCCACGGCACCCACTGCGGCGCCAGCAGCGCCGTCGGTCCAGGCACCAGGACCACTTCGCTGATCGTGGCGTGGTCGGCGCCGGGGTATGCCGCCACCACCACCGCCCACTGCCAGCCCTGGTAACCAGGCATGCTCGCCAGGAAGCGATGGGTTGCGGCGGTCGGGTCGTCGAAGCTGGCGCCGAGGTACTCACCGACGGCGTCGGACCCGTTGAATTCGACGATCGCCGTGCGGGCCAGGTCAACGGCACCCGTCAGCACCGTCGCAAGATCCGCCCGATGATCCGTCGGGGGGACCGCGGCGTCGTGCTCGGCGGCTTCCATCATGCTGTCCATCGGCATCAATACTGCCTGATAACTGAACAGGTAGGCCACACCGGTCGCCCTACGGGCGGCTGTGGTGGCGATGGGGAAGAATCGGAGGCATGAGCGGATCGCGTCGTGACCCCGGCAGTGCCGGCGACCCGAGGGATCCCCGCTACTATCCGCCGCGGCCGCCCGCCGACAGCGGCGAGCACCCCGGCATGGCGAATTACCCCAGCGGCGACGCCGGTTACCGGCGGCATGCGCCGCGCAACCCCCAGGGCCCGAGCGCCAACCGTTGGCTGCCGCCGCTGGACGAAACGCAGTCCACCGACCGTCGGGGCCCACGTGCCGATAGCCCGCCGCACGGCGCGGGGCAGTCCGCAGGGCAACGGGTCACCGTCACCAGGGCCGCCGCGCAACGCAGCCGCGAGATGGGCTCGAAGATGTATGGCCTCTTCCACCGCGCGGCCACCGCCGACGGTGCCGACAAGTCCGGGCTGACTGCGCTCACCTGGCCCGTGATGGCCAACTTCGCGGTCGACGCCGCGATGGCCGTCGCGCTGGCGAACACGCTGTTCTTCGCCGCCGCATCCGGCGAGAGCAAGAGCAAGGTCGCGCTGTACCTGTTGATCACGATCGCGCCGTTCGCCGTGATCGCCCCGTTGATCGGCCCCGCATTGGACCGGTTTCAGCACGGCCGCCGGGTGGCACTGGCCACGTCGTTCGCTGCCCGCACCGCGTTGGCGGTGGTGCTCATCGCGAACTACGACACCGCGACGGGCAGCTTCCCGTCGTGGGTGCTGTATCCGTGTGCTCTCGGAATGATGGTGTTGTCCAAGTCATTCAGCGTGCTGCGCAGCGCCATGACACCGCGCGTGCTGCCGCCGACGATCGACCTGGTCCGGGTCAACTCGCGGCTGACGGTGTTCGGCCTCCTCGGCGGCACCATGCTGGGCGGCGCCATCGCCGCTGGCGTCGAGTACCTGTTCAACATGTTCCACATGCCCGGCGCGCTGTACGTGGTGGTCGCCGTCACCGCCTGCGGCGCCGTGTTGTCGATGCGCATTCCGAAGTGGGTCGAGGTCACCGAGGGCGAGGTACCGACCACCCTGTCGTATCACGCCCCCACCGAGCACCTCCGCAGGAAGCCCGAGAAGGCGGCACGACAACCGCTGGGGCGCAACATCATTACCTCGTTGTGGGGCAACTGCACCATCAAGGTGATGACCGGTTTCCTGTTCCTCTATCCGGCGTTCGTTGCCAAGTCGCACGACGCGAGTGGGTGGGAGCAGTTGCGCATCCTCGGTCTGATCGGTGCCGCCGCGGCGATCGGCAACTTCGCGGGCAACTTCACCAGCGCCCGACTCTCGCTCGGGCATCCCGCGAAGTTGGTGGTGCGGGCCACGATCGCGGTCACCGCCGTCGCCCTCGCCACCGCGATCACCGGCAATCTGTTGATGGCCGCGTTCGCCACCCTTGTCGCATCCGGGTGCAGTGCGATCGCCAAGGCATCACTCGACGCATCGCTGCAGGACGACCTTCCGGAGGAGTCGCGCGCGTCGGCGTTTGGCCGCTCGGAGTCGCTGTTGCAACTGGGCTGGGTCGCAGGCGGCGCGACGGGCGTGCTGATCTACACCGACCTCTGGATCGGCTTCACGGCGATCAGCGCTGCACTCATCGTCGGACTCGCCCAGACGTTGGTGAGCTACAACGGCGACTCGCTCATCCCCGGCTTCGGCGGCAACCGGCCGGTGTTCGCCGAGCAAGAGGGTGCTCTTCCCGGCTCAGTGGCAGTGCCTCGGCAGTGAAGAAGGTTCTGGCGGCACTGCTTACGGTCGCGGTGCTGGCATCGGTCGCAACCGGTGTGCTGATCTGGCGACTGACTCGCGACCCGGCTCCGCAGCATCCGGAGATCAGCGCGTACACCCACGGTCAATTGGTACGGGTCGGGCCATACCGGTTCTGCGACGTCTTCGAGATCACCAAGTGCGACGTCGCGGAGACCATCGGCGAACTCGTCGTCACGTCACGCGCCCCCGTGCAGTTGTCGGTGCCGCCGTCGATATCGCGGGCACCGTGGGTGCTGCTGCGCGCCTACGAGGATTCGGGTGACAGCGTGGTCGAGGAGTTCCGGCCCAACAGCAGACTCGCGGTGACGATTCCGACGGTCGACCCGCGCCGTGGCAGGTTGACCGGCATCGCGGTACAGCTGCCAACGCTGGTGCGCGACGAACAGGGCAACGTGTTTCCCTGGCCGCACGCCGAATGGTCGGTGCGCACGGTCTGGTCCTAACCCACCGATCCCTCCGCCGGCACCCGTTCGGCTTCGAGCGGCGGCCCCGGCGGTGAACCGTCGCCGAAGGGCCTGCCGCCCAATGCTTCCCGGCCGTGCGGCGTCAGCCAGTTGGACAGGTCCGGGCCCTTCGGCACGACCTGCGTTGGGTTGATGTCGGCGTGCACCACGTAGTAGTGCCGCTTGATCTGTGCGAAGTCGACGGTGTCGCCGAAGCCAGGAGTCTGGAACAGGTCGCGAGCATAGGCCCACAGCACCGGCATCTCGTCGAGCTTGGATCGGTTGCACTTGAAGTGGCCGTGGTAGACGGGGTCGAACCTGGCCAACGTGGTGAACAGCCGGACGTCGGCCTCGGTGATGGTGTCCCCCACCAGATACCGCTGCGCACCGAGGCGTTCGGTCAGCCAGTCCAACGCGGTGAACAGGCGGTCGTAGGCCGCGTCGTAGGCGTCCTGGGAACCCGAGAACCCACATCGGTACACGCCGTTGTTGACCTCGGTGTAGATGCGCTTGGCCACCTCGTCGATCTCCGCGCGCAACGGCTCCGGGTACAGCCGTGGCGCACCGGGCCTGTGGTGGGCGGTCCACTCGGTCGAGAGGTCCAGCGTCATCTGCGCGAAGTCGTTGGTCACCACCTGGCCCGTCGGCACGTCGACGATCGCAGGGACGGTGATGCCCTTCGGGTAGTCGGGGAACCGTTTGAAGTAGGCGTCCTGCAGGCGGGGAATCTTCAGCACGGGGTCGACGCCGCCGGGGTCCAGGTCGAACGTCCAGCTGCGCTGGTCGTGCGTCGGCCCACAAAAGCCTATGGACAGAACGTCTTCCAGGCCGAGGAGCCTGCGCACGATGATCGCCCGGTTGGCCCATGGGCAGGCCCTGGCGACGACGAGACGGTATCGCCCCGGTTCGACGGGATAGCCGTCACGGCCGTCGGCCGTGATGCGGGTGGTGATGTAGTTGGTGTCGCGGTTGAAGTCGCCCTTGGGCGCGACGTAGGAGGCCATGCCGTCGATTCTTCCCCGCGAACGTGAACATGTGCGCGAGATTCCGACTGATCGTCGAGCACGAGTTCACACTCGGGCTCTTGGAACCGGCGGGCAGTGTGCGCCCGTCATACCTGGATGCACCCATTCGTCGGCACCGAGGCCGTGGCGGCTGGGACGGTCAACCGCTACCAGCTTTCGACCCGCTACACCGCGGTCCACCGCAATGTGTACGTACCGGCCGGTATCGAACTGACCGCGGCGGACAAAGCTCTCGCAGCTTGGCTATGGTCGGACCGCCGGGCGACGGCGGCAGGCTTGTCGGCCGCGGCGCTCCACGGTTCGAAATGGATCGACGCGAAGCTTCCAGCCGAGCTGAACCACACCAGCCGCCACGCGACCAGGGGCATCACTCTGCACAGTGACCGACTGGCTGATGACGAGACCTGCATCGCCAATGGCATACCGGCGACCACCCCCGCGCGCACGGCATTCGACATCGGTCGACGGCGTGGCCTCGAAGTCGCGGTCATTCGGCTAGATGCTCTGATGCAGGCCACTCGGCTCAAGACGCCCGACATCGACCTACTCGTCGAGCGCCACGCCGGTGCCCGCGGAATCGTCCAACTGCGCGATGCTATCGATCTGGCGGACGTTGGCGCAGAATCTCCGCAGGAGACCCGAACCCGCCTCCTCCTCACCTCCGTGGGCCTGCGGCCGACGCAAACGCAGATCGAGGTCTACGACCGCTTCGCCTACTTCGTCGCGCGGATCGACATGGGCTGGATCGACTGGCTGGTCGGCGTGGAGTACGACGGGGTTCAGCACTGGACCGACCCTGTTCAGAGGCGGCGGGACATCGACCGAATCGCCGAGCTCGGAGAGCTGGGTTGGCGGATCGTCCGCGTCAGTTCGGACATGCTGCGATACCGCCCGACCACGGTCGTCGACCGCACTCGAGCCGCACTACTGGCCGCAGGCTACGAACCGCCGAAAGTGAAGTAGTGCGCGAGATTTCAACGATTCTTCGAGCACGAGTTCACGCTCGACGGGAAAGTTAGGCGTCCAACTCCTGCGCGACGGCCTTGACCACCTCGGACACCCGGCGGGCGGTCTTGCGGTCGGGGTACTTGCCCTTGCGCAGCTCGGGCTGCACCGCGCCCTCCAGCAGCGTGATCATGTCCTCGACCATGCCGTGCAGCTCGTCGGGGGTGTGCTTGTGCTCGACGGTCGTCGCCTCGCGGCGGTTGCGGGTCAGGCTCGGCGGCGGGTCGATCACCTTGACGCTCAACGCCTGCGGGCCGCGTCGTCCGGCGGCGATGCCGAACTCGACCTTCTGACCGGCCTTGAGGTCCTGAACCCCGGACGGCAACGCCGAGGAGCCGACGTAGACGTCCTCGCCTTCCTCCTGGGACAGAAAGCCATAGCCCTTTTCGGCGTTGTACCACTTAACCCTGCCGGTCGGCACTGGTCCTCCACCCGCTCGTCGTATCGCCTGATACCTGGTCACATAATGAAAGCGTCCCGCCTGCGCAGGACGCGAATGCAATGATCCTACTCGGACGCCATCCCCGACCAGCACTCGATTACTCCCGCACACGCGGCCCGGGCCGCACTCGGTAGGCTGGGAGAACCGCTGGAGGGAAGATGCGCCTGATCCTGAACGTCATTTGGTTGATCTTCGGCGGCCTATGGCTGGCGTTGGGCTACTTCCTTGCCGGAATCGTCTGCTTCATTTTGATCATCACGATCCCCTTCGGCTTCGCCGCGTTCCGCATCGGCGTCTACGCGCTGTGGCCGTTCGGCAACACCGTGATCGACAAGCCGGGCGCGCGCCCAGGCGCCCTGATCGGCAATGTCATCTGGCTGATCTTGTTCGGCATCTGGCTGGCCATCGGACACGTCATCACCGCGATCGCGATGGCCATCACCATCATCGGCATCCCGCTGGCACTGGCCAACCTCAAGCTGATCCCGGTGTCGCTGATGCCGCTCGGCAAGGAGATCGTGCCCAACGACGTGCCCGCTGGCCGGGTGGGGGTGCCGGGATGACGGCCACCAATCTCGGCCTTCCGTCGCTGCGGTCGGCCGTCGTTGCGACGGATTTCCCGACCACGGGCCCGCTTCTCGACACGTTCGGCCGCGCGGCCACCGATCTTCGGGTGTCGCTGACCGACCGCTGCAATCTGCGGTGCACCTACTGCATGCCCGCCGAGGGCCTGGACTGGCTGCCCGGCGACGATCTCCTCAGCGCGTCAGAACTTGCCCGGTTGATGGGCATCGCGGTCACCCGGCTCGGCATCACCGGCATCCGATTCACCGGCGGCGAACCGCTGGTGTCCAAGAAACTCGACGCGATGGTGGCGGCGGCCGCCGCCTTGCGCCCGCGCCCCGAGATCGCGTTGACAACCAACGGAATCGGGTTGGCGCGCCGCGCGGCGCGGCTGAAGGCGGCCGGCTTGGACCGCGTGAACGTATCCCTTGACACCGTCGACGCCGAGCACTTCGCCCGCATCACCCGGCGCGACCGGCTCCGCGACGTGCTCGAGGGTCTTGCCGCTGCCGCCCAGGTCGGTCTGGCCCCGGTGAAGGTGAACGCCGTACTCGACCCGGTGACGGGCCTCGACGACGCCGTGACGCTGCTGCGCTACTGCGTTCAGTACGGCTACCAGCTGCGCATCATCGAGCAGATGCCGTTGGACGCGGGCCACCACTGGGATCGTGACCAGACCATTGGGGCCGACGCCATCCTGGCTACCCTTCGGCGCCACTTCGACCTGCAGCCGGACTCGGCACCCCGCGGATCGGCCCCAGCGCAGTTGTGGCAAGTCGACGGTGGCGCGGGCACGGTTGGCGTGATCGCATCCGTGTCGGACGCCTTCTGCGGCTCCTGCGACCGGACCCGGCTCACCGCCGACGGCCAAATCCGCAGCTGTTTGTTCTCGCAAGAGGAGACCGATCTGCGACGCCTGCTACGCACCGGCGCTGACGACGACGCGATCGAGGCGGCGTGGCGGGCGGCGATGTGGGCCAAGCCGGCTGGGCACGGCATCAACGATCCCGACTTCGTTCAGCCCGACCGCCCGATGAGCGCGATCGGAGGCTGATGTGACGCACGTGCAGGCTGAAATAAAGGTCAACGTCCGCTATTTCGCCGCGGCGCGGGCGGCGGCGGGCATGGAAGAGGAGTCGCTTGCCGTCGGCGAGGGCGACTCGGTGAGCGATCTGGTCGCGCGCCTCAGCGCCCGCAACCGGAACCTGGCCACCGTGCTGGAGAGGTGTTCATTCCTGTGCGACGGCTTCGCCGTTCGCAACCGGTTCGAACCGCTCCGAACAAATCAGACCGTCGATGTCTTACCGCCCTTCGCCGGCGGTTGAGAGTGATTTCCATCACATAACGAAACGGTCACAAACTGTCCCACGTGACATCGGCCCGATCGAAACCCTGCGAAAACGCCGCAAAGTGCTGCCCTTTTAATGTCCTCACAAGATTTGCCACAGGCAGAATCGCCGGCGCCGTTAAAAGGTGACGGGAACTCGAGTACCCGTTACGGTCATGACCCAAGCCACACGACCTCCCTCGGGTGGCCCGCTGTGCCCGATAACGCCGAATTCCATCCGTTGGGCACCAGCAGAAACAGACGGATGGAGGCGGGGGACCCAACCGGTCCACCGAGACAGAAGGACCAGGAGCCTCGGCTCCTTGGGGTGAAGCCGAAGTCGTTACCAGCGACGAAGGCCGGGTAGCCTCTCCAACCCGAACCCGACAGCTGACCTCGCAGGCGTTTACGAGAGGATTTACCTATACCTATGGGTCGGCATCGCAAGCCCACTACATCGGCCGTCAAAGTCGCGAAGATCGCCTTCACCGGCGCCGTGATCGGAACGGGAAGCATCGCCCTCGCCGGGCAGGCTGGCGCAGCCACCGACGGCGAATGGGATCAGGTCGCTCGCTGTGAGTCAGGTGGCAACTGGGCCATCAACACCGGCAATGGCTACCAGGGTGGCGTGCAGTTCTCGCCGAGCACCTGGGCCTCGCACGGTGGCGGCGAGTTCGCACCGGCCGCGAACATGGCCACCAAGGACGAGCAGATCGCCGTCGCCGAGCGCGTGCTGGCCTCTCAGGGCCGCGGCGCGTGGCCGGTGTGCGGACACGGCCTGTCCTCCGCGACACCGCGCAACGTGGTCGCCGATGCGCCGCAGCCGCTCGACAACCCCGCCCTGAACGGTGAGCTGCCGCCTCCGCCTCCGCCGCCGCTCGACCCGATGGCCCCGCCGCCTCCGCCGGAGGGCTTCGCTCCCCTGGACGCCCCGGTGGACGCCCCGCCGCTGCCTCCCGCACCCGATCTGCCGCCACCTCCGCCCGCGGCTGCCGTGCCGCTCGACGCACCGCTTCCCGCCGACGCACCGCCGGCGATCGAGGCTGCGGACATCACGCCGCTCGACGCACCGCTTCCGGTGGACGCGCCTGCTCCCGACGCGCCGCTGCCCGCGGTCGAGGCCGCGAACTGGGACGTCGTCGACGGCGGTCCGGCCCCGGTCGACCAGCCGCAGGCCTGGGCACTTCATGCCGGTGACGTCCCGCTCGATCCGGTGCTCCCGGTCGTGCCGCCTGCGCCGGCCCCCGCACCCGTCGCAGCACCCGCACCTGATCCGTTGGCACCGCTCAACGCCGTCAACGTCCCGGCGCCGGCCTTCGACGCCGCCAACCAGGCGATCAGCGGCGAACTGCCGACTCCCCCGGACGGCATGCCGCACCTCGCCAGCCCGGACGCGCCACCTCCCGGCTCGACCATGGATCCCAACGAGGCGGGCCCCGGCGATTCGCCGAACGTCAGCTACCTCAAGGATTTGTGGCAAGCGGTCCAGAGCCACGACATCAGCGGCAAGGAAGCCCTGATGATGGGACTGGCCCAGCGCGGAATGAACACCCCGTACCCGGATCAGGCTCCCGGCCCGAACGTTCCCGTCACCCCGGGAGATCCGGCCGCTGCAGCACCCGTGAACCCGGCCTTGCCACCGGCACCCGCGCCGCTGCTGCCCCCGCCTCCCGGCGCGTAGTCAGCGCGCCGTCAGGCGGATCCGACCCACTCCTCGGACCCGTCACCGAAGAACTGGTGCTTCCACACCGGTAGCCGCACCTTGACCGTGTCCACCAGCAGTGCGCACGTCTCGAATGCAGCGCGTCTGTGGTCGGCTGCGACCGCGGCGGCCAGTGCGACGTCCCCGATCTGCAGCGTGCCGATGCGATGGCTGACCGCGATGGCTCGCACGCCGTGACAGCCGAGGGCGATCTCGTCGGCCACCTCGACGAGCGTCTGCTCGGCCGTCGGATGCGACGAGTACTCGAGACGCGTGACGTGCCGTCCCCCATCGTGATCGCGCACGACGCCCGCGAATCCGACCACGGCCCCCGCGGCCCGGTGTCCCACCAACGCCTCGTGCTCGGCGAGGTCGATCGGGTCCATGCTCAGCGCGACGCGCACGACGATTGCGGTCATGGGGTGTGGTCCTTCCCGCGAAGTTGGTCCAGCGCGTGCTCGAGGACGTCGGCGAGCACTCCGAGACCGTCCTTGACGCCACCTGGCGATCCCGGCAGGTTGACGATCAGGATGCCGTCCCGCACACCGCACACTCCACGGGACAGCACCGACGTCGGCACATGCGGCAGGCCGGAACGCCGAACGGCCTCTGCGAGGCCGGGGATCTGATAGTCGACGATGTTGGCCGTCGCCTCTGCGGTGCCGTCGGTCGGCGAGATGCCGGTCCCACCCGACGTGATGATCACGTCGGGCTTCTCGCCGAGCGCGGCGAACAGGGCGCGTGGGATCGCGAGGCCGTCGGGTACGACGACCGGAGGCGGCACGGCGTAGCCCCGTTGCATCAGCCAGTCGACGATGACGGGGCCGGTGCGGTCCTCGTACACCCCTGCCGAGGCGCGGGTGGAGGCGATGATGACGCGGGCTGAGCGGGTCATGGCCGCGACCAGAGGCCGGTCTTGCCGCCCTCCTTGCGCACCACCTGGATGCCCTCGATGCTGGCGGCGGGGTCGACGGCCTTGAGCATGTCGTAGAGCGTCAGGGCGGCCACGCTGACCGCAGTCAGCGCCTCCATCTCCACGCCGGTGCGATCAGTGGTGCGCACGGTGGCCGTGATGCCGACATCCGTCGCGCGCACCTCGAACTCGACGTCGACGCCCGTGAGCGCCAATTGGTGGCACAGCGGAATGAGGTCGCTTGTCCGCTTCGCGGCGAGGATGCCTGCGACCCGGGCGGTGGCCAACGCGTCGCCCTTGGGCAGTCCACCGGTGGCGATCAGCTCGATGACGTCGGCCCGGGTCACCAGCGTGCCCACGGCGACGGCGGTGCGTTTGGTGGCGTCCTTGCCGGTGACGTCGACCATGTGCGCCGCACCCGAGTCATCCAGGTGTGACAGCCGATCTGGTCGTGCCGTCACGGCTATTTGTTGATGACCGTGACCGGGTGGGTGTACGGCAGTTCGTCGGCCGGCAGGGGGAACGTCAGCTCACCGAAGGGTGACAGCGCGCCCGTGCGATCAGTGGCCAGCTCGCTGACCGCGTGATCGTCGTCGCCGTTGACCTCGGGCCAGCCGTTGTCGACGTAACGCTTCTTCTGCGGTTTCTTCTCAGCCACGCCCCACATTGTGGCAGGCCAACTGCGTGCTGGCGAGACCGGGCGGCTGCTTTAGGCTGGTCAGCAATGACCGAAGTAACACCGGGTATTCCGCTGGGCGCCTGGTTGGCCGAATTGCCCGACGAGCGGATCATCCGACTGCTGGAGTCGCGGCCCGACCTCACCCAGCCGCCACCCGGCTCGATCGCTGCGCTGGCTGCCAGGGCACAGTCCCGGCAGTCGGTGAAGGCTGCCACCGACGATCTCGACTTCCTCCGGCTCGCGGTGCTCGACGCCCTCTTGTTGTTGCACGCCGAAGCCGCTGCTGTTCCGTTGACGAAGCTCTTCGCATCGATCGGCGGGCGTTGTTCCGACGAAGAGCTCACCGCTGCCGTCGACGACTTGCGGACCAGAGCGCTGGTCTGGGGAGACACGTCGGTACGCGTCACCTCCGAGGCGGCGGCCGCACTGCCTTGGTATCCCGGGCAGGTGACGCTCGAGGCCACCGATCTGGACGCCGCGCGGGTGGCCACGCTGCTCGAGGACATCGACCTGCCGCAGCGGGAGCTGCTGGAGCGACTCGTCGACGGATCACCGGTTGGCCGTACCCGCGACGCGGAACCCGGCACCCCCGCGGACCGTCCCGTGCAGCGGCTGCTGTCGTCGGGTCTGTTGCGTCAGGTCGAGACCGACACCGTGATCCTGCCGCGGCTGGTGGGTCAGGTGATGCGCGGCGAGTCTCCGGGGCCCACCGAACTGACCCCGCCGGACGCCGTGGCCACGACGACGAAGGTGGCCGGCGTCGACGCCGTCGCCGCAGGGGCCGCCATCGACTTGCTCCGTGAGGTCGAGGTCGTACTCGAGACGCTGTCGAGCGCGCCGATCCCCGAACTGCGTAGCGGCGGACTGGGAGTGCGCGACGTCAAGCGACTGGTGAAGGTCACCGGCATCGACGACCAACGGCTCGGGCTGATCCTGGAGGTTGCGGCGGGGGCGGGTCTGATCTCGGCGGGTACGCCCGAGCCGGACCCACTCGACGGCAGTGGCCCCTACTGGGCTCCGACGGTGTCGGCCGACCGGTTCATCGAGTCGCCTGCCGCGAATCGCTGGTTTCTGCTGGCGTCGACGTGGGTGGATCTGACGTCGCGGCCCGGGCTGATCGGCGAGCGCGGGCCGGATGGCAAACCCTATGCCGCACTTTCGGATTCGCTGTTCTCCACTGCCGCGCCGCTGGACCGGCGACTGCTCCTGGCCGTGCTCGCCGACCTGGCACCCGGGCAGGGTGTCGACGCGGACCGTGCCTCGCAGGCGCTGGT
The DNA here is from genome assembly GCA_025963195.1 of Mycobacterium sp. Lineage (GTDB taxonomy): Bacteria > Actinomycetota > Actinomycetes > Mycobacteriales > Mycobacteriaceae > Mycobacterium. The sequence continues at coordinate 17,041 of JAOPVF010000273.1, forward strand.
GTGGCGTCGGCCCCGGTGGGCGGCGCGGCTGCAGCCCAAGCCGGTCGCCGCTCTGCTGACCGAGGCGCATGCGCTTGGCGTGGTCGGACGCGGCGCACTCGCGACCCCGATGCGCAAGTTGCTCGCCGGGGCTTCGGAGTCCGACATCGTACTGGCGATGGCCAAGGCACTGCCCAAGCCGATCGACCACTTCCTTCTCCAGGCCGATCTCACCGTCGTAGTGCCCGGCCCGCTGGAACGTGAACTGGCCGAACAGTTGTCGGCGCTCGCGACGGTCGAGTCCGCGGGTGCGGCGATGGTGTACCGCATCAGCGAGCAGTCGATTCGGCGTGCGCTGGACACCGGTCGCACGGCGAGCGAGATCCATGCCTTCTTCGCTCGGTTTTCCAAGACGCTCGTGCCGCAGGGATTGACCTACCTCATCGACGACGTCGCCCGCAGGCACGGCCAGCTGCGCGTCGGGATGGCGGCGTCGTTCGTACGGTGTGAGGATCCCGCCCTGCTGGCGCAGGCCATCGCTGCCCCGGCACTGGATGCGCTGGACGTGCGTGTCCTTGCCCCGACTGTCGCGGTGTCTCAGGCCGGGATCGGCGAGGTGCTTGCCGCGCTGCGCACTGCCGGCTTCGTGCCGGCGGCCGAGGACTCGTCGGGCACGATCGTCGACATCCGTGCCCGCGGGGCCCGGGTCCCCGCGCCCGTCCGCCGCCGCGGCTACCGGCCCATGTCCACCCCGACCACCCAGACGCTCGGCGCCATCGTGGCCGTGTTGCGCAAGGTCGCGGCTGCGCCGTTCGGCGCGGGCCGCCTCGACCCTGCCGAGGCGATGGCCCAACTGCAGAATGCCGCCCACCAGCAGGCATCGGTGGTGATCGGTTACGTCGACCCGGCAGGCGTGGCCACGCAACGCGTGGTGGCCCCGATCAACGTGCGGGGAGGCCAGCTGACCGCCTACGATCCGGCGTCCGGCCGGGTGCGCGAGTTCGCCATTCATCGCGTGACGTCGGTGGTGTCGGCCGAACAGGGATAATGGGCACAATGACCGACGGCCCCCTGATCGTGCAGTCCGACAAAACCGTGCTGCTCGAAGTCGACCACGAGCTCGCAGGCGCTGCCCGCGCGGCGATCGCACCATTCGCCGAGCTGGAGCGTGCCCCCGAACACATCCATACCTACCGCATCACCCCCTTGGCCCTGTGGAACGCTCGCGCGGCGGGCCACGACGCCGAGCAGGTGGTCGATGCACTGGTGTCGTTCTCGCGCTATGCGGTGCCGCAGCCACTGCTCGTCGACATCGTCGACACGATGGCGCGCTACGGCCGCCTGCAACTGGTCAAGAGCCCCGTGCACGGCCTGGTACTGGTCAGCCTGGACCGCGCCGTGCTGGCAGAAGTGCTGCGCCACAAGAAGATCGCGCCGATGCTCGGCGCCCGCATCGACGACGACACCATCATCGTGCACGCCAGCGAGCGCGGGCACATCAAGCAGATGCTGCTCAAGATCGGGTGGCCCGCCGAAGATCTCGCCGGCTACGTCGACGGTGAGGCCCATCCCATCGCGCTCGACCAGGACGGCTGGGAGCTGCGCGACTACCAGGAGATGGCGGCCGAGTCGTTCTGGGCGGGTGGGTCGGGCGTGGTCGTGCTGCCGTGTGGGGCGGGCAAGACGATCGTCGGTGCAGCGGCGATGGCCAAGGCCGGTGCCACCACCTTGATCCTGGTGACCAACACGGTGGCAGGCAGGCAGTGGAAGCGCGAGCTGATCGCCCGCACCTCGTTGACCGAGGAGGAGATCGGTGAGTACTCCGGTGAGCGCAAGGAGGTTCGGCCGGTCACGATCGCGACGTATCAGGTGATCACCCGACGCACCAAGGGCGAGTACCGCCACCTCGAGTTGTTCGACAGCCGCGACTGGGGGCTGATCATCTATGACGAGGTGCATCTGCTTCCCGCCCCGGTGTTCCGCATGACGGCCGACCTGCAGTCGCGGCGCAGGCTCGGGCTCACCGCGACGTTGATCCGCGAGGACGGCCGCGAGGGTGACGTGTTCTCGCTCATCGGACCGAAGCGGTATGACGCGCCATGGAAGGACATCGAGGCACAGGGCTGGATCGCGCCTGCGGAGTGCATCGAGGTGCGCGTGACGATGACCGACAACGAGCGGATGATCTACGCCACGGCCGAGCCCGAGGAACGCTACAAGCTGTGCTCGACGGCGCACACCAAGATCGCGGTGGTGAAGTCGATTCTGGCGCGCCACCCCGACGAGCCGACGCTGGTGATCGGGGCGTACCTCGATCAACTCGACGAACTCGGTCGAGAGCTCGACGCACCCGTGATCCAGGGCTCGACGAAGACCGCGGAGCGCGAGACGCTGTACGACGCGTTCCGCCGTGGAGAGATCCGGACACTGGTGGTGTCCAAGGTTGCCAACTTCTCCATCGATCTGCCGGAAGCCAGTGTGGCCGTGCAGGTTTCGGGGACATTCGGCTCGCGACAGGAGGAGGCGCAGCGCCTGGGCCGGCTACTGCGGCCAAAGGCCGACGGTGGCGGCGCGATCTTCTACTCGGTGGTGTCCCGCGACAGCATGGACGCCGAGTACGCCGCGCACCGGCAGCGCTTCCTCGCCGAGCAGGGCTACGGCTACGTCATCAAGGACGCCGACGACCTACTGGGCCCGGCGGTATGACCGTGCAACGGGTGATGCCGGTCATCACGGTGGCGGACCTTGAGGCATCACGCGATGCGTACGTGGCGGCTCTGGGGCTGCGCGAGGTGATGAACCACGGATGGATCGTCACGCTGGCCGACGACGAGCTCCGTCACCAAGTCAGCTTGATGACGAAGGATGCGACTGCGCCGGCGAACCCGACCGTCTCCATCGAGGTGGACGACGTCGACGCCGCCCATCGGGCCGCCCTCGACGCAGGGCTGCGGATCGTCCATCCGCTCAGCGACGAGGAATGGGGTGTGCGGCGGTTCTTCTTCGCCGACCCCG
>JAOPVF010000292.1 GCA_025963195.1 Mycobacterium sp.
CGTCGCCGAACTCGGTGGTGCGCAACCACGTTGCGCCGTCCTTCTCGTAGATGTTGCCGGTCTCGCGCAGCTTGGCGATGGCCTGCTCGACCCGGCCGCTGGTGTGCATCGAGTCTTCGTGGGTGTACACGTCGAAGTCGGTGCCGAAGTCGTGCAGCGACGCCTTGATGTGGGTGAACATCAGGTCGACGCCGATGGAGCGGAACGTCTCTCGCCGCTCGTCGTCCGGCTGGCCGAGGGCGTCGGGCGCCTTCGCCAGCACCTGGGCGGCGATGTCGGCGATGTAGTCGCCGGCGTAGCCGTCCTCCGGGGTCGGTTGGCCCGTGGCGGCGGCGATCAGTGAGTTGGTGAACCGGTCGATCTGTCCGCCGTGGTCGTTGAAGTAGTACTCGCGGACCACGCCGGCGCCCTGGGTGGACAGCAGCCGGCCGAGCGCGTCGCCGACGGCGGCCCAGCGGGTGCCGCCGATGTGGATGGGCCCGGTCGGGTTGGCCGAGACGAACTCGAGGTTGATGTTCGTACCGGCCAGGTCGTCGGCGTTCCCGTACTCGGCCCCGGCAGACAGCACGTTCTCGACGACGACGGCCTGGGCCGAGGCCTCGATGCGCAGGTTGACGAAGCCGGGTCCGGCCACCTCGGCGGCGGAGATGCCCGAGGTGGCGGTCAATGCGTCGGCTAGCCATCCGGCCAGCTCGCGGGGGTTGGCGCCGACCTTCTTGCCGACCTGAAGGGCCAGGTTGGTGGCGTAATCGCCGTGCTCGGGGTTGCGGGGCCGCTCGATGGTCACAGTCTCGGGCAGCGCCGCGGTGTCGAGGCCGTGCTCGGCCAAGACCGCAGCGGCGGTGGTCTTGAGCAGCTCTGCCAGGTCGGCGGGGGTCACGAGGGTCCATCCTATGGTCTGGGGTGGTCACGCCCCGAATCCATTACCGAGGGTCCCGGGAAGCCTCGGAGGGCAGGAGCGCAGCGACCGGGGAATCGGGTCGGATCTGGAGCGCGGCGACGCGGGGTGTGATTGGCCCCGCCACGATGCGTTAGGCTGTCCAGGCCCATTGGCGCACCGGTTTCACCCCTGCGCCCCCGTAGCTCAGGGGATAGAGCGTCTGCCTCCGGAGCAGAAGGCCGCAGGTTCGATTCCTGCCGGGGGCACCATCTGACCTGCATAGATGTGCATCCGTGCAAGATTCGCGCAACTTCGAGTAAATCAGCGTGGCTCCGAACGAATGGAGCCAAACCAATGACCAGCACTGGCACTCAAATCGATCCGTTCCCCGACGTTGCATCGCCCACCGGCGCTGGGCAGACCGCCGAAAACAGCACCGAGCTTGTCCGCTGCAACAACTGCGGTCGGTACGGCGGGCACACAACCGACCGGTGCCCCGGTGTCACACCCCCGGAGCATTGCACGCATGACTACTACAACTGCTCAGATCAACCCGCCGCCGACGTCCTGCCGCCGGTCGGTGGCGTCACCGACGGCGACTGGGGTGATGAGGAGCCATGGCGCATCATCTACGGCCAACGCCACGAAATCGGCGCCATTGTGACGGGCGCCTGGGCCTGCCAGCTACCCGACGGGTCCGTCCCGGGGAACGACGGCCACGACGTCTATGTGGATGAGATGGATGAGCGCAGTTAGCAATGCGAGCGGCTCAACCTGTCCAGCGCAGAGGCACGCCAGCTGGGTCAGGCGCTACTCGCGGCGGCAGATACGGCCGACGGGTGGGTGGCGCGGTGACCAGACCAGATCCAGCACTCGACCACGACTGCCCGTTCTGCGCGGCCACCGTCGGCGCACCCTGCCGCAGCAAGTTCGGCAAGGAGCGGGAATGGACTCACATCGTCCGCCGACCAGCGTCCGAGCAGCGCAAGCGGCTGGCTGTCGACGTCCGCGCTCTGTGCTGCGAGTGCGGCAATCTCCGTACGGTGAGTTCGCGTTTTAGGTCGCGGGGGTGTATCGGCGACCTTGACGACCGGCACCCTGATATGTGGCGAATGATCGACATGCTGGCGTGGTCGGTGTGCGGGCAGGAGACTCGGCATGCGCGCCTTCGTGACGACTATCCAGACCATCGGGACGCCGCCGAGGAACGCGACCACAAGGAACTCGCCAAGCGCAGCCGCGGCCTCCAGGACTTCGACGACTACGAACTTCTCCGGGCCGAGCAGGACCGAGCCATCAAATTGCTGAACAGGGTCGCCAGCCAACTTCGACCTACCGATTTCACCCTCGAGGACTGCTACCGGATGCTCGACACGTACATGTGGATTGCGGCCGATCACGGACTCGAAATCTGAGGGGAACCGAAGGCGCCCCGCCCGCGTCTAACCCTTCAGGTGGTAAAGACTTGCCACCAGGTCGGCCCGTCACCACTCTCCGGTGACGGGCCGAGTTGCGTCGCCATGAAGCTAGCCGGACGGTCGGCGGTTTTCAGCGGAATCCCGCAGGTGTGCTTGCAGTCGTCATGGGGGTGGCTACGGACGTGACGGGTGCCGTCGGTGGCGTCGTAGTGGTAACCGTCGCCGGAGGAGCCGACCTAACGGTGTCCGTTCCGGCTTGCTCGTTAGCTACGGCAACCGCTCCCATGACCACGACGGCGCTGGCGCCGATCACCGCCGATAGCAACTTGACATTCTTCTGCTGGTCCACTCTGACCACCCCTTTCGGCCCACAGGCTCAGTCCGCCACCTCAGCGAAGCGTCCCTTTGAGGGTGAAGGTGCACAATTCATACGCCTCTTACCCTGAGAAAGGACTCAAAATTTTACGCCTATTACCCGTGAGAAGACCAGAGACTTCCTGTGTGAAATACCTGGCCGGCGTTTCAAACGCGACCCTTGGACTTCGCGATTTGAAATCGCCGTTCCGGGGTCCGGTGACGGGCCGAACCTTGCGGCGAAACCGGATTTCTCAGCGAAACCGAAGGTAAGCCGCGTAACGATGGTCGTCATGACTGAAACAACGCCTGAGCAACCCAGCGAGACGACTGCAGCCGCCGAACCACCGGCGCGCCGGGATGGGCGCTGGGACAAATCTCATCGGCGCGGTGGGCGTCCCTTCCGGCTCGCGGCGTTGGTCGTCACGATCGCTGGCGTTGTGTTCATCATCGCGGTGATCTTCTGGAGCGGTTTCATACTGGGCGCTAGCGAAGGCGGCGAAGGTGGTCACCATCACGGCGACGCCGAACGCGGCTCCAGCCAAGAGATCGGCGGTTCCGAGAAGGGCCCGGAAAGCGGTGGTTCCGAGGAACACAACGGAATGAACTCCTACAGTGTCATTGAGCAGACCGTGCCGTCAGCGGCTTTCGCGGGGTAGCGCATCAATTAACCAGTAAGTCGATTCAGCTTGGCAAAAACAAACCTCTCGGGGACGCGGTTGAGACGCGGGCAAATCTACCCGCGTCTGCCTGCGTACAGTTCGGCCCGTCACCACTCTCCGGTGGCGGGCGGTTGTCTAGGAAACTGGACGGCGTGGATTACCCAGACGGCAGCTGGATACGCTTCCGAATGATCTGGATACCTGCGCACAACGTGCCGATCCGGACGAGTTGCGGCAGCTACAGCTGCACCACGACCGGCGGCTACTTCCAGCCGGAGCAGGTCTACGAGAAAGTGAAGTACCCCGTGACGCCGGACACGGTGGTGGGCGGTGAGCCCGGTTGGCTGCCGCCGACCTACACCGACGAGGGCGGCTTTACCCCAGTCAACTTCAACTAGCGCCACAAACAACGGCGCCGATGCCCGATTCGGGCGCTCGCCTGCCAGTTGCAGGGATCTCTCCATCTGGCGGATCTCCCGCTCAGAGGTGCCGAGCGGGTCACAGATCAACCGGAACTCACTCGGACACCCGCCACCGGAGACAGCGGCCAACTTACGATGATCCTCGCATAATCCCTGTTCACGAACATTTCAGCCCGGTCGGCGGACTGACGCGTCGCGCTTGTCAGCGCCGTGAACGCACCCGCGCCGGGATCGGCCCGTCGGCGACCGTGGTGAACGGCACGGCAAGCGGGAAGTCGTCAGCAGACGATCGGATCTCGATGTCGCGGATGATGGTGCCCAGCGCAAGGGTCAGCTCGAGCATCGCGAAGTGATCGCCGATGCACGAGCGCGGGCCTGCCCCGAACGGGATGTACTGCCAGCGGTCGAGCGACGCGAAGTTCTTCGCGCCGAACCGGTCCGGATCGAACGCCAACGGGTCGTCCCACAGTGCCGGATCGCGGTGCATGCCGAAGATGCCCACCAACACCATGCTGCCCGCCTCGACACGACAACCGTCAACTGCGATGTCCCGCATGGCCGTTCGCCCTCCCACCGGCACCGGCGGGCACAACCGCAGCGCCTCGTGCACCACCTGCACGGTGTAGGGCAGGCGCGCGACGTCGTCGGGCACGAGTGGACGTTCGCCCAAGGCCGCGGCCTCGGCGGCCACGCGGTCCTGCACGTCGGGGTGCCGGCCAAGCGCCCACAACGCATAGGCGACCGTGGTGGCCGTGGTGTCGTGGCCGGCCACGATGAAGGCGATCAAGTCGTTGCAGATGTCGTCGTCGGACAGCCGATGTCCGGTTTCGGGGTCGCTGGCTCCGATCAGGGCGTGCACCAGGGGCGCATCACGCGTCGGGTCGGCGCGGCAGCTCTGCAGGATGTCCTCGGCAAGCTGGTGCATCGTCGCGTACGCGGTGACGGCGCGCCGCCGCGACGGAAGCGGCAGCCAGCGCGGCGGATTAACCGGACGCGTGCCGCGGTCGGCGACGTATGCGAGAGCGACGTTTAGCGGCTCGGCCACCGCATGGGAGCGTCCGTCGAGGTCGGTGCCGAGCACGGAGCGGCCAAGAGCGCGCATGGTCAGCCTGCGACTCTCGGCGTCCAGATCGACTTCGCCGCCGACCCGCCATCCGTCGGCGATCATCGCGGCGGCCCCGGCCATGTGCTCGCCGAACCGCCGCACGTACTGCTTGGTGAACAGCGGCTGCAGCGTGCGCTTGCGCGACAACCACGGCGCGTTCGGCAGGTCCGCGAGGTTGTCACCCATCAGCAGCCGCATCTCGCGGTGCACGGCGGTCCTGTCGCACGCATCGTCCTTGCGGCCGAGCACATCTCGCGCCCCGGCCGGCGACATCACCCACACGATCGGCGGCGCAAACCACCTCGGGCCCAACGTCACCCGGGTGACCTGGCCGCCGGATTCGCGGAACGTCACCTGACAGGAATGGGTCTTGCGGATCTCGGTCAGCCGCTGCTTCAGCGGCAACGGATTGGCAGGTACCAGTGGCAGCGACGCGACGTCATTCTCGTCGGTGGTGACCATGTTCTCCCTCGGGCGTGGGCGAGTCACGCGACGCCCCCAGCCTAGATCTACGTGGGCGACGCCACCGACGAGCTAGTTCACCGACACCGCTGCTAATTTCGGACGGTGCACACCACGTTCGAGTTCGACTTCGCAACCACGGCGGCCCCGGACCAGGTCATCGAGCTGATGACGGACTTCTCGCCGAACCGGCCACACCGCTGGCCCGCGTCGTCGGTGAAGGCCTTCGAGGTGTACCGCCTCGGCGAGACCGACGCCGACATCCGCGAAGGCCAGGACTTCCCGAAGCTGTGGGCCACGTGGCACTACGACTGGTCGGTCCCCGGCTCGGTGACGCTGACCGTCGTCGAGAGTGACGCACTCGCCACGGGCAGCTTCATGACGCTGACCGCCACGCCCACCGACGGCGGCAGCTCCGTGCACGGCGTGTGGGAGCAGACCTCGAAGAACGTCATCGCGGCGGCCGGGGTCACCCTCATGCGGTTCGTGGGCCCACGATTCCTGTCGACGTACTACAAGAAGGTCTACGACGGGCTGCCGTCTCAAACCTGAGGTGGCTCAGGCGAATTCCTTGGCCACGTCCGCAACGCGGCGCAGCTGATCGATGTTGGCACTCGTCGGAATCAGGTGCACTTCGTCGGTGCCGATGTCCTCGAACCGGTGCAACACCTCGAGCAGCTCGTCCTCGGTGCCGGCCCACCCGGTCGTGGGTACCATCGCGTCGACGTATTCGGCCGGGATCCAGTTCATGTACCGGCGGAGGTGACGATGCACCTGGGCGCGAGCCTCGTCGCGGTCGCCGAGCGCGAACCAGAACGACGTCGCCAGGTGCGGTTTGGGCTTGCCCGCCTCCTCCCAGGCCGTGCGGGCGACGTCGTACAGCTCGTTCTGCTTGCCGACGTCGAGGTCGAGGGTGATGCCGGCGAGTCCCTCGGCCCACGCCGCCGCGCTGCGCAACGTCTTGGGTCCGATGGTGCCGACCAGCAGCTGCGGTCCCCCGGACTGCACCGGCGACGGTCCGACCGGCAGGACGGACTCGGTGATCTTCTCGCCGGCCCAGACCCGCTTCATGATCGCCACCCGGTCGGCCATGTCGCGGATGGTCTGGGTAGCCGGGTCCGCACCGACGGCACGGTAGTCCTCGTCGCGGCCCCCCACGCCGAGGCCGACGGTGAGCCGGCCACCGCTGAGCAGGTCGCCCGTCGCGAGCGCCTTGGCCAGCATCACCGGGTCGTGCAGCTGCGGGACGATCACCGTCGTCACCAGGCGCACCCGATCGGTCAGCGCCGCCAGCGCTCCGAGCAGCGTCAGCGAGTCCGGGTTGTCGAACGCGA
>JAOPVF010000342.1 GCA_025963195.1 Mycobacterium sp.
ACGCCGTGCGCGACGCAATCTTCCTATGCGCTTCCTATGCCACGACTGGACCATACCTTCACAGAATCTCGCAATCGTACCGATCGGAAATTGTCTAGTGTGCACTTGATTCGCGTTGATTCGTGTATTCATGCACGTCACTGACGCTGATGCAAATTTTGCTTGTTCGCCATACATGCTGTCGCAACTTCATTCTTCGGACTTGTTCGCCAACTCGACGTGAGCAGCGTCGTAGATGTGCCGCCGGTGGGCGCGAATTTGCTGCAGGCTCATTGCCGTTCGCCGTTTCGGATTGCAATGCAGCACGCCGTGCATCCATAATGAGTTGCCTGAGTACGTTCGTCGTCGTGGAATGGCCGTGTGTCGCATCAGTCTTTTCGCGAGTTAGCTCTTGATTGGGGATCGATGGCATTGTCCGCGCTCGAGAAGAAGTCGGCGCTGATCACCGGCATTACAGGGCAGGATGGCTTTTACCTGGCGGAGCTGTTGCTGTCGAAGGGCTATCGGGTCTTTGGTCTGCTGCGCGGCCAGAACAACCCCAAGGCGGCAGCCCTTGCTCGCGACTTGCCCGAGCTCCAGCTCGTCTCGGGTGATCTGCTCGACGCCTCCAGCATGATCCGCGCGATGACGATTGCTGAGCCAGACGAGGTCTACAACCTCGGGGCAGTGTCGTTCGTACCGCACTCGTTTACCAACCCCCGACTGGTCGCCGACGTCAACGGCGGCGGTGTGTTGAACTCGTTGGAGGCGATCCGGTTCTATCAGGATCTATCCGGCAGGCATGTCCGCTTCTACCAGGCGTCGACCTCGGAGATGTTCGGCAAGGTCCAGGACAGCATCCAGTCGGAGAAGACGCTGCTGTGGCCACGATCCCCATACGGCGTGGCCAAGGCGTACGGCCACCACTTGACGATCAACTACCGCGAGTCCTACGGCCTGCACGCGAGTTCGGGCATCCTGTTCAACCACGAATCACCGAGGCGCGGTTTGGAATTCGTCACCCGCAAGGTCGCCCACGGGGTGGCCAGGATCTCGCTGGGACTGCAGGACACCATCGCGCTCGGCAACCTGGACACCCAACGCGACTGGGGTTTCGCAGGTGACTACGTAGAGGCGATGTACCTGATGCTTCAACAGGACCAGGGCGACGACTTCGTGATCGCCACTGGCGAAACGCATTCCATCACCGACCTGCTCGACGCCGCATTCAGTGTGGTCGGCATCTCGGACTGGTCGCGGTATGTGGGGCTCGATCCGCGATACGCCCGACCCGCGGAGGTCGACGTCCTGATCGGCGATGCGAGCAAGGCGAATTCAGTGCTCGGCTGGAAACCGAAGGTGTCGTTCCTCGAGCTCGTCGAGATGATGGTGCAGCACGACGTCGAGCGACAGCGCGCCGCCGCTTAGCAATCCGGGTCTGTCAGCCCTTGAGTTAGGGGCTAACCCTTCAATAGAGCGACGACCTTGTCCTCGATGGTCACGGGCTCCGCGTCCGGATCCTGGGGTGCCGTCTTCGGCAGCACGGTCTCGGGATCACCGAACTCCTTGTAGTCCTTATCGCCTGCGAGCGTGTGCAACAGGAAACCGGTCAACAGCGCGCGCACCACCTTCTGGGTGCTGCGGTCCGCGCCGGGTAGCCCGACCACACGGGTCAGACGGAAGCCCTCGACCAGACCGCCGGGCTTGGCCTTGCGGACGGTACGCACCGTCGCGGTGCGCCACGCCGCCGCCAGCTCGCCTGCGTTCGACCGGATGTTGGTCGGATCGCTGTCCGCCGTGAGGATCAGTCCCGGCACGCGCAGTCCCGCGGCGGGTTTCTCGGCCTGCGGGTGCGTCACCGAAGGGAACAGCGCCACGGCCGCCTTCAGCCGGGCAGGCATGCCCGCGGCGGTGAACACGGCCGCCGACCCGCCGAAGCCGTGGCCGACGACGCCCAGCTTGGTCGGGTGCACGCTGATCTTGCCGGTGCCGAGTCGCACCCCGGCGACGATGTCGAGCGTGGTACCCAGGTCGAACGCCAGGTTGAGCACCGATGGCGCGATGCCGGTCTCGGTGTTGGGCGCGGCCGCGACGATGCCCCAAGAGGCCAGGTGTTCCAGGGTGACGTGGTAGCGGTCCGCGCCGGCCAGCCAGTCGTGGCCGAACGCCACCGCGGGCAGGTTCATCCCCGACTCGGGGGTGTAGACGACGCCAGGCAGGCCGGCAAAGGCCAGGTCACCCCGCAGAACGCGATGCGGTCCGCGCCGCGTCAACGCAGCGAAGAGCTTCTTCGTCTTGGCCACCCGTTGAACCTATCCCACCAACATCAGCGCTACCTTCCGTGGATGCCGAAGTTGCGTCCGCCGGCCGTGATCTTCCTCTTCGTGCTCGGCGGTGCATCGGGTCTCATCGGTGACCATGCTCACGTGGTCACCGGCACCACCGAATACTTCACGCCTGCTCGGGCCGTTCCGTTCATCTGGGCAGTCCGCTGTGGTTCCCCGCCCTCGTCGGAGCCGCGACCGTCTCGCTGGCCGAACTGCGGCTGCACCTGCCGCGGCCGAGGACGGACGTGACGCCACGGCGGGCCCTGTCCGGCGTGGCGGCGGTGATCGGCACCTACGTCGTCACCGCCTTGATCCATGGCGCGCCCTGGGTGCCTGCGACGGCTCTGATCTGCACACTCGCCGTGATCACCTGGTGTGCGCTCGGTGACGGCCTCGCCGTGATCTGCGGGGTGCTGGCCGCGGTCGTGGGGCCCGTGGCAGAGATCGTGCTGGTCGAACTCGGCGTGTTCCGGTACACCGAGACCTGCGCCCAACTGTTCGGGGTGGCGCCCTGGCTGGTGCCGCTGTACTTCGCGTTCGGCGTCGTCGCCGCCCTACTCGGCGAGCTTGCCGCCCGGCCACGCGAGGCCCGCAGGACGGTTCGGGGCCTGCGACTGCACTATCCTTGACCCTCGTGTGCGGAATCGTCGGCTACGTCGGGCAGCGTCCTGCCAGGGGAATCGTCGTCGACGCGCTGCGCAGGATGGAGTACCGCGGATACGACTCGTCGGGCGTCGCGCTGCTCGACGGCGCGGGCGGACTGACCGTCCGCCGCCGCGCCGGACGCCTTGCCAACCTCGAGACCTCGCTCGACGAGACCGATCCCGGTGTACTCGCAGGCAGCACGGGCATGGGCCACACCCGCTGGGCCACCCACGGCCGCCCCACCGACCGCAACGCGCATCCGCACCTCGACGCCGCAGGCAAGATCGCCGTCGTCCACAACGGAATCATCGAGAACTTCGCGGCCCTCCGCAGCGAGGTCGAGGCCTCCGGCGTCGAGTTCGCCAGCGACACCGACACCGAGGTCGCCGTCCACCTCGTCTCCGAGCAGTACCGCAACGGCGACACCGCAGGCGACTTTGCGGCGTCGGTGCTGTCCGTCCTGCGACGCCTCGAGGGCCACTTCACGCTGGTGTTCGCCAACGCCGACGAACCCGGCATGATCGTCGCCGCGCGGCGGTCCACTCCGCTGGTGATCGGCGTCGGCGACGGCGAGATGTTCATCGGCTCCGACGTCGCCGCGTTCATCGAGCACACGCGGGACGCCGTCGAACTCGGCCAGGACCAGGCCGTGGTGATCACCGCCGACGGATATCGGATCAGCGACTTCGACGGCACCGATACGACCGCCACTGCTCGCGCCTTTCACATCGACTGGGATCTGTCCGCCGCCGAGAAGGGCGGCTACGAGTACTTCATGCTCAAGGAGATCGCCGAGCAACCCGCGGCGGTCGCCGACACCCTGCTCGGCCACTTCATCGACGGCAGGATCGTGCTGGACGAGCAGCGCCTCTCCGATCAGGAACTGCGCGAGATCGACAAGGTCTTCGTGGTCGCCTGCGGCACCGCCTACCACTCCGGCCTGCTCGCCAAGTACGCGATCGAGCACTGGACCCGGCTGCCCGTCGAGGTCGAGCTTGCGAGTGAATTCCGGTACCGGGACCCGGTTTTGGACCGCAGCACGCTCGTCGTCGCGATCTCGCAGTCCGGCGAGACCGCCGACACATTGGAGGCCGTCCGGCACGCCAAGGAGCAGAAGGCCAAGGTATTGGCGATCTGCAACACCAACGGCAGCCAGATCCCGCGTGAGTGCGACGCGGTGCTCTACACCCGCGCCGGACCCGAGATCGGCGTTGCGTCCACCAAGACCTTCCTCGCGCAGGTGGCCGCCAACTACCTCGTCGGCCTCGCGTTGGCCCAGGCACGCGGCACCAAGTACCCCGACGAGGTCGAACGCGAGTACCACGAACTCGAGTCCATGCCCGATCTCGTCAGCCGGGTGCTGACTTGCATGGAGCCGGTCGCGGAGCTGGCCCGCCGGTACGCGAAGTCGTCGACGGTGTTGTTCCTCGGCCGCCACGTGGGCTACCCCGTCGCACTCGAGGGAGCGCTCAAGCTCAAGGAATTGGCGTACATGCACGCCGAGGGCTTCGCCGCAGGCGAGCTCAAGCACGGGCCGATCGCGCTGATCGACGACGGGCTGCCCGTCATCGTCGTGATGCCGTCGCCGAAGAACGCGGCGATGCTGCACTCCAAGCTGATGAGCAACATCCGCGAGATCCAGGCCCGTGGCGCGATCACCATCGTGATCGCCGAGGAGGGTGACGACGCGGTGCGGCCGTACGCCGATCACCTGATCGAAATCCCCGCCGTGTCAACGCTCTTCCAGCCGCTGCTGTCGACGATTCCGTTGCAGGTGTTCGCCGCCGAGGTGGCCCGTGCCCGCGGCTACGACGTCGACAAGCCGCGCAACCTGGCCAAGTCCGTCACCGTCGAGTAACCGTCGACAGTGGACCTCGCCGTACCCGACGTCCGCATCGCGCCGGCCGAGAAGGTCGGGCACTTCCGCTCCGCTGCCGCATTCGAGCACTTCCTCGCGGCCTACCGGGCCGGAATGGCCGGGCTGCCGCAGTTCAGTGAATTGAGCGACGTGTCAACGAGTTTCGGTAGCGTACGTGTCTACCGATTCGACGGACCCGGCGGTTCCGGAGGGCAGGAGCGAAGCGACCCGGGAGAGGTTTCCCGCCCTCCGGTTCTGATGCTGCAGGGCCGCAACGCCTCCGCTCCCGTCTGGCGGGCCAACCTGTCGGGCGTACTGGAGGGGCACACCGCATACTGCGTCGACCTGCTCGGCGAGGCAGGGCTCTCGGTTCAGAATCGTCCGATCACCGGTCCGGAAGACCAGGCGCAGTGGCTCGACGAAGCACTGGCCGCCCTTGGGCTGGATGTCGTTCACGTGATGGGGGTTTCGATCGGTGGGTGGACGGCGACCAACTGCGCGGTCAGACGTCCTGGGCGGTTCGCATCGTTGACGCTCCTCGATCCGGCGATGACCTTCGCACGAATTCCGGTCAAGACGGCGTTGATGTCGATCGGCCTGTTCGCTCCCGGTGTGCCAGAAGCAGTTCGGCGCTACGTCCTGCGCTGGATCGCCGGTGGCGCCGACGCCGACGACTCGGTGCCCGAGACCGCGCTGATCGCCGCGGGTTCCAGTAACTTCGTCCTGCGGTCGGCGATGAAGAAGGTGTTCACCGACGATCAGTTGCGGTCGCTCAACATCCCCGTGCTCGCGTTCATCGCGGGGCGCAGCGTCATCCACGACGCAAAGCGTGCCGCTGCCAGGGCGCGAAACCTGTTGCCGAACGGTCGGATCGAGTTCTGGGCGGACGCGTCACACGCGATCAACGGCGAGTATCCCGACGAGATCGCCGCGGCGTCACACCGCTTCTGGGGCGACGTCGGCTAGGCGAGCGAGGAACTCGCTGCTGCCGAAGAGGCCGGGCAGTCCGCCGGTGTGCATCAGCACCACCGTCGATCCCGGCTCGACGCCGCCGTCCTCCACCTCCGCGACCAGGCCGGCAAGTGCGCGCCCCGTGTACACCGGATCGAAGACGATGCCCTCGGTGCGGGCGGCCAACGTCAGCGCGGCGGTGACTTCCGGGGTGACCTGTCCGTATCCGGCGCCGACCTGGTCCATCCGGATCCGCAGGCTCTCGGGTGCCGGATCGTCATCGGGGAACAACTCCCGCACCGTCCGGTGCGGGTCGGTCACGGCACCGCATTGCACCCCGAGCACACGTTGCGGCCCGAAGCCCCGTACCAGCCCGGCCATCGTGGCGCCCGATCCCACCGCAACCACGACGTGGTCGGGATCGACGCCCTGGGACAGGATTTCACGCGCGGCATCCAGGTAGGCATTGGTCGTCAGGGGCGATGAGCCGCCGAACGGTATCACCGCCACCGTGCGACCGGCGTTCTCCAGCTCGGCGGCGACCTCGTCGACTTCGGCCGACCACACGATCGACGCCCCGAACAGGGTGTCCAGAGCGAGGTTTCCGGTCAACTGCCCCGAGTCACGGCCGGCCAACACCAGCACCACGCGTAGGCCGAGGCGAGCGCCCGCAGCAGCGGTCAAGCGCGCGTGGTTGGACTGGGGGGCGCCGCTGGTGATCAGGGTGTCCGCCCCGGCGGCCAGCGCTTGGGCACACGTCCACTGCAGCTTGCGTACCTTGTTGCCGCCCCCGCCGAGCCCGATCAGGTCATCGCGTTTGATCCAGAGGTCGTCGGGGCCCAACCCGATCGCCGCCGACAGGCGAGGCGCGGGCTCGAGGGGAGTCGGCCCGGTGACGAGTTGCACCGGAGTGGGCTCTGCTGCCATCCCGCTCATGCTAGGCGGTCGCACGACGTAGCCTTGGTGACGATGCGGCACTACTACAGCGCTGACGCGATCCGCGCGGCCGAAGCACCGCTGTTGCGAAGCCTCCCCGACGGTGCCCTGATGCGTCGGGCCGCCCACGGACTTGCCACCGCGATCGCCCGCGAATTGAAGTCCCTTACCGGTGCGATCGCAGGCACGCGGGTGTGCGCGGTCGTCGGCTCGGGAGACAACGGCGGCGACGCACTGTGGGCCGCGACGTTCCTGCGTCGTCGCGGGGTGACCGCCACCGCCGTCGTGCTCAACCCCGAACGCGTGCACGCCGCTGCGCTGTCCGCATTCACCGCATCGGGTGGCCGCGTCGTCGAGAACGTGCCGCCAGCAACCGATCTGGTGATCGACGGTGTCGTCGGGATCTCCGGCTCCGGCCCGCTGCGACCCGCTACAGCCGAGGTGTTCGTCGCCGTCGACGCCGCGGGCATCCCCGTCGTTGCAGTGGACGTGCCCAGCGGTGTCGACGTCCAGACCGGCGTCGCGGACGGGCCTCGGGTTCATGCCGCGCTGACGGTGACGTTCGGTGGCCTGAAACCGGTTCATGCCCTTGGTGATTGCGGGCGCGTCGAGCTGATCGACATCGGCCTCGAGCTGCCCGACAGCGATCTGATGAGTGTCGAAGCCGCCGACGTCGCGGCGCGCTGGCCGGTGCCGGGAGCCACCGATGACAAGTACACGCAGGGCGTCACCGGCGTGCTGGCCGGTTCGGCGGCCTATCCGGGGGCGGCGATCCTGTGCACCGGTGCTGCCGTCGCAGCGACGTCGGGCATGGTGCGCTACGCGGGCAGCGCGGCCGCCGAGGTGGTCTCACACCGACCCGAGGTGGTCGCCGCACCCACCGTGAGCGCGGTGGGCCGGGTGCAGGCGTGGGTGGTGGGACCCGGCCTCGGTACCGACGAGGCGGGCGCCGCAGCGCTGTGGTTCGCGCTCGACACCGATCTGCCGGTGATCGTCGACGCCGACGGTCTGACGATCCTGGCGGCGCACCCCGACCTGGTGACCAAGCGTGACGCGCCGACCGTGTTGACGCCGCACGCGGGCGAGTTCGCCCGCCTGGCAGGCCATCCGCCGGGAGCCGATCGCGTCGGGGCCACCCGGCGCCTCGCCGAGGCGTTCGGCGCCACCGTGTTGCTGAAGGGCAACGTCACGGTGATCGCCGAGCCATCAGGGCCGGTCTACCTCAACCGTGCCGAGGGATCGTGGGCGGCCACTGCCGGGTCCGGCGACGTGCTGTCCGGTGTCATCGGGGCGTTGCTTGCCGCCGGCCTGCCCGCCGGCGAGGCCGCGGCGATGGCCGCGTTCGTGCACGCCCGCGCGGCCAACCTGTCGGCGGCCGACCCGGGTCCCCGCCCGGCACCGACGTCGGCCGCACGCATCCTCGAACACATCCGCGCGTCGATCGCCAACCTCTAGAAGGGCCAACACATGTCGTCACGAAGGCACAAGCCAGCGCCGTCGATCGCACCGGCCTACACCGGGCGTTTCTCCATGGCACCCGTCCCGACGCTGCGGATGCCCGACGAGTGCATGGACCCACAGGCCGCGTATCGGTTCATCCACGACGAGCTCATGCTCGACGGCAGCTCGCGGCTCAACCTCGCCACCTTCGTCACCACGTGGATGGATCCCGAGGCCGAGAAGCTGATGGCGGAGACCTTCGACAAGAACATGATCGACAAGGACGAATACCCCGCGACGGCCGCGATCGAACAGCGCTGCGTGTGCATGGTCGCCGACCTCTTCCACGCCGAGGACTTGCGAGACGACGATCCCGCGAGCGCGATCGGGGTGTCCACCGTCGGATCCAGCGAGGCGGTGATGCTGGCCGGGCTGGCGCTCAGCTGGCGATGGCGCAAGAAGGTCGGTGGTGAGGAGGGGGACGGCTGGCGCAGCCGCAGGCCGAACCTGGTGATGGGTTCCAACGTGCAGGTGGTCTGGGAGAAGTTCTGCCGGTACTTCGACGTCGAGCCCGTCTATCTGCCGATGGACGACGATCGCTACGTCATCACCCCCGAACAGGTGCTTGCGGCGGTCAACGAGGACACCATCGGCGTCGTCGCGATCCTCGGCACCACGTATACCGGCGAGCTCGAACCCATCGCCGAGATCTGCGCGGCACTGGACAAGCTCGCCGCTGACGGCGGAGTGGACGTGCCCGTGCACGTGGACGCCGCGAGCGGAGGGTTCGTGGTGCCGTTCCTGCACCCAGAGCTGGTGTGGGACTTCAGGCTGCCGCGGGTGGTGTCGATCAACGTGAGCGGCCACAAGTACGGCCTGACCTACCCTGGCATCGGCTTCGTGGTCTGGCGCAGTGCGGAGCACCTGCCCGACGAGCTGGTGTTTCGGGTCAACTACCTGGGCGGGGACATGCCGACGTTCACGCTGAACTTCTCCAAGGGTGGCAACCAGGTCGTCGGTCAGTACTACAACTTCCTGCGGCTCGGCAGGTCGGGATATACCCAGATCATGGGGGCCTTGTCGCATACCGCGCGATGGCTTGGCGACGAGCTGCGTGCCAGCGAGCACTTCGAGGTGATCGCGGACGGCTCCGCCATTCCGGTGATCGCCTTCCGGCTCACCGGCGACCGTGGATACACCGAGTTCGACGTGTCGCACGCGCTGCGGGCGTACGGCTGGCAGGTACCGGCCTACACGATGCCCGAGGGCGCCAGCGACGTCGTCATGCTGCGCATCGTGGTGCGGGAGGGGTTCTCCACGGACCTGGCCAGGGCGCTGAAGGACGACACCATCACCGTGCTGCAGTCCCTCGACGAGCTCAAACCCCGAGGCCACTTCGACGCAGTGCAGCCGTTCTCGCACTAACCCCGACGGCCCCCCTGGCCGGTCTCTGGGACAATCGGAGGCGGTGACATGACCATGCAAACGACTCAGCTCACGACATCGGACCCCGCGGCACAGGCCGTGATCGACCTCGACGCCATTGCACACAACGTGCGCCTCCTGCGCGAACACGCGGGTTCGGCCCAGGTGATGGTGGTGTTGAAGGCCGACGGGTACGGCCACGGCGCCACCCAGGTGGCTCGGGCGGCACTGGCCGCCGGTGCCACCGAGCTCGGTGTGGCGACCCTTGACGAGGCGCTGGCGCTGCGTCGCGACGGCGTCACCGCCCCACTGCTCGCGTGGTTGCACGCCCCCGGGGTGGACTTCGCCGCGGCGCTGACCGCCGACGTACAGGTGGCTGTGTCGTCGGCACGCCAACTCGGCGCATTGCTCGACGCCGCGACGTCCACCGGGCGCACCGCCAGCGTGACGGTGAAGGTGGACACCGGGTTGAGTCGCAACGGCGCGAGCGGCACGGAGTTCGCCG
>JAOPVF010000354.1 GCA_025963195.1 Mycobacterium sp.
GCCAACCCGGTGGCCCCCAGGATGATTGCGGTGACCGCGGCGACGGCGGCGCCCGCGACGGCGCCGAGTACCGCGGCGATCACCGGCTCGACGAGCAGCGCGGCGACCACCGGTCCACGCGGGATGCCATTGGCGCCGAGCACGCCCAGTTCGCGGGTGCGGTGCGCCACGGTGCGGGTGGTGGCCACGGCCACCTCGACGACGCCGACCAGCAACACGGTGACGGCGATGAGAACGACCGCGCGACCGATCTCGTCGGCGTGGCCGAGCGAAGCGGACTGCGCACGGATTCCGTCGGACATGCCGAACACGATCACGACCAGGAATGCGCCCGTGGCCGTCGTGATGACCGGCAGCACCATCTCCTTGATCCGGCGCCGGGCAGCCAGCCAGCCGTAGGACAGACCCTTCGTCAACATGATTTGCCCGTCGCTTCGCTCGCCCTCGACATCAGCGGTCCCCCAACAGATCGACGGGTCGCTGCTGCAGCAGCCTGTGCACCGGGACGAGGGCACCGACGATCGCCATCGCGGGCACGAACGTGGCCACCATGCCTGCGGCCTGCAGCCACGCGACGAGTGTGGCGATGTCCGGAATCACCAGCGCCACAGCGGCTCCAGCGCCGAGTACGCCGACGAGGTAGGCCACCACGAAGGTAATCGCGGACTCGACGAGGAAGAAGTAGAGGACCTCGTCGGCAAGGCCGATGCTGGACATGATGCCGAACTCACGCTTGCGTTCCTGCACGGCGGCAAGGAAGGAGGACACCGCGATGATGAACCCGAGACCCAGTCCGATCGTCGAGATGAGCCCCAGCGTGGAGCTGGTCACCTTGCCGGAGAACAGGGCAGAGAACTTTTGCTCGAACGTCAGCGGGCCGCTGCCGCCGACGGTGTCGTAGATCAGACCGGCGCCTTTTGAGGCTGGTGCCACGGACGGATCCGACGTGCTGGGTAGACCGACCGCGGCGCCGAACGTCGGGCCGAGGTCGCGCCGCTTCTCTTCACCGGAGGGCGCGAGCACGGTCCACCACCCGTTCTCGCCGACGACGGAGGCCGCAAGGCCGGTGGCCACGGTGACGCTCTGGCCGCTGCCCGTGACGGTGACGGTCAGACTCTGTCCGCCGACCACCACGCGGTCGCCAGGGGTCAGGCCAAGCCGGTCGGCCAGACCGGATCCCAAAACGGCTTGGCCGCTGGGGATTTCGTCGCGCCCGCACAGCGAGACCGGGTTTCCGTTGATCTCCGTGACACCGGACAACGTGCGGGTGGCCCGCCAACCGTCTGGCACCACGAGGGTGGGCGCGGGACCGCCTGCGACGAGGGCCTGTGCATCAGGGTCGAAATGCACACCCGCGGCGGGCACCGCCCACAGTTGGGCGCCGCCGAGCACATCGGTGACCGAGTCCGCCCCCGTGGTGGCGAAACCCGCCGAGATCGTGCGGACGATGGTCACGCACGCGATCGCAAGGGCGATGCCGAGAACGGACAGCACGAACCGTTCGGGGCGACGGCGGATGTTCGCCAGCGCGAACCGGACGAGACACATGAACGTGCTCCCCGATGCCGCGGTGGCGATCGCAGGCGATCGAACGGTTGTGGGCGCAGAGGTCTCCACAGGAAGGATGGTGGGATCGCCGTGTTTCGCCGGTGGCTACTGCGAATGTCGGCCAAGTTAACTCGCCCCGTGGCGGGTTACTTCGATGTGTCATAGAGGCAACGGATTTCGTCGTCGTACTTCCACCGGCCCCCCGATTGCGCCGCGCACGGGTGCGCAGACGCACCATGCCGAGAGCCCGATCGGCGATTCTGACGACTCATCGGAAGGCCGCGACACGACATCGAAACGTCCGCACGGTCACCCAAGTGTGAACTGTCGCAGCCGTACTCGCCGTCGTCGCCACAATTGCCTGCTGATGTACCGAACCGTCGGACCAGACGCCGCCAGCGCCGTCGACCGCCAACCTCGAATCCGCACCGTGCGGCGCCCGATGGCGAGCGTTCGGCGGCTAGAGCTCGGCGGTCTGGATGCCGCGGAACGGGCTGGCCTCTTCGAGCTCGTAGGCGAGCTCAAGCAGCGTGGCGTCGTGGCCCAGTTGCGCGCTGAACATCATCCCGATCGGCAGCCCGCTCGCGGACTGCCCCAAGGGCATCGAGATCGCCGGATCGCCGGTGACGTTCTGCAGCGGCGTGAACGCCACCCAGTCCACCAGTCGGTCGATGATCTGGTCGTAGTTGGCAGTGGGATCGAGATGGCCGATGCGGGGCGGCTCCTCGGCCAGCGTCGGCGTCAGCAGGACGTCATAGTCCCGCAGTTCCCCGAGCATGCGCCTGCGCAACGTCGCCAGGCGCGTGATCGCCATCGGCAGCCGGTGCAGGTTGCGGCCGGCGTGCTTCTCCAGGCCCAGCGTCAGGTTGTCCAGCCGGGTGCGGTCGAAGGACTCGCCGAACCGCTTCTTACCGCCGCGCACCAACGCCATTGACAGCAGCGCCCAATACAGCAAGAAGTCGTTGACGAAGGACTGCGGTACCGGCGGCGAGCCGAGATGCTCGACGCGGTGGCCCATCCGGTCGAGCAGCGCGGCGGTGGCCAACGTCGCGTCCCTCACTTCCGGGCTGCATTCCCGCTTGACGGACTTGGTGAACACACCGATGCGCAGCCGATCCCGCCCCGGGCCGGTGATGTCGCCAATCGGCGCGAGTTGGGGGTTGTGCCAGACCTTTTCGGCCTCGCGATAGAACGCGGCGGTGTCGCGGACCGACCGGGTGACCACGCCATTGGCGACGATCCGGATCGGCATCTGGCGGACGTCGGCGTCAAGGGGCAGTCGCCCCCGTGACGGCTTGAGTCCGACCAATCCGTTGCAGGACGCCGGGATCCGGATCGATCCGCCACCGTCGTTGGCGTGTGCGATCGGAACCACCCCGGCTGCCACGAACGCACCGGAACCGGACGACGACGCCCCCGCGGTGTGATCGGTGTTCCATGGATTGCGGACCGGCCCCAGCCGCGGATGCTCGGCCGAGGCGCTGAAGCCGATCTCCGACAGCTGCGTCTTGCCAAGCGGAATCAATCCGGTCGCCAAGTAGACGCGGGCGAAGTCACCGTCGGCTACCTCGAGTCGTGGCTGCCACGCGTCGGCGCCGTCCATCGTGGGCATGCCCGCTACGGCGACGTTGTCCTTGATGAACGTGGGCACGCCGTCGAAGTAGCCACCGTAGCCGTGCGTGGCGCGAGCACGCGTGTGGGCCCGGTCGAACGCCTCGTAGGCGAGGCCGTTCAACTGGGGGTTGACCTTCTCGGTGCGGGCGATGGCCGCCTCGATCACCTCTGTGCGGGACACCGCGCCGGATTGATAGGCCTCGACCAGCCCTACGGCGTCCAAGTCGCCAAGCGCGTCGTCGTCGAACGCGGAAACCAAGGTCATGACCCAGACAGTAATACACGTGTCTAATAGCGCGGTCCTACCCGCTCAAAACAGAAACCCCGCGCCGACCGGGATCACCGGTGGTGGCGCGGGGTTCCAATTGAGTGGCGGGGTATGCCACTCAAGTTCGGTGGTGCTAGGGCTGACCGACCTCGAACCGGACGAACCGCGTGACGGTTACGCCGGCCTCGTCGAGCAGAGCCTTGACGGACTTCTTGTTGTCGGACACCGACGGCT
The DNA here is from genome assembly GCA_025963195.1 of Mycobacterium sp. Classification (GTDB taxonomy): domain Bacteria; phylum Actinomycetota; class Actinomycetes; order Mycobacteriales; family Mycobacteriaceae; genus Mycobacterium. The sequence goes on from JAOPVF010000354.1 coordinate 3,665, forward strand.
GGTCCAGCAGCACGACGTCCTTGTAGAAGCCGGTGAGTCGACCCTCGATGATCTTCGGAAGGGCCTGCTCGGGCTTGCCCTCGTTGCGGGCGGTCTCCTCGGCGATGCGGCGCTCGTCGGCGACGAGCTCCGCGGGCACCTCGTCACGCGTCAGGTACTTGGCCTTCAGCGCGGCGATCTGCAGGGCCACCGCGTGAGCGGCACCCTTGTCATCACCCGTGTACTCCACCAGCACGCCCACCGCAGGCGGCAAGTCGGCCGCCCGCTTGTGCAGGTACGTCACGACGTTGCCGTCGAAGTACGCAACGCGACGCAGCTCGAGCTTCTCGCCGATCTTGGCCGACATGTCCGCCACGGCCTGCTCGACGGTGCTGTCGCCCGCCTTGGCGGCCTTCAGAGCGTCGACGTCGGTCGCCTTGGCCGCAGCCGCGGCGGTGACGACCAGGTCGGCGAGCGCCTGGAACTCGGCGTTCTTCGCGACGAAGTCGGTCTCGGAGTTGAGCTCGACCAGCGCACCGTTCTTGGCGACGACCAGGCCTTCGGCGGTGGCACGCTCGGCGCGCTTGCCGACGTCCTTGGCACCCTTGATCCGCAGCAGTTCGACGGCCTTGTCGAAGTCGCCGTCGGCCTCAACGAGCGCGTTCTTCGAGTCCAGCATTCCGGCGCCGGTCAAGTCGCGAAGCTTCTTGACGTCGGCAGCGGTGTAGTTCGGCATCTCAGCCTTCCGTGGTTGTCTCGATCGGGGTTTCGGCGTCGCCGGCCGGGGCACCGGGGGCCGTCGCACTGGCGAGCAGCTCCTGCTCCCACTCGGGCAGCGGCTCTGCACCCTCGACCTCGGGCTTGTCACTGCCCGCGCCCGAACGTGCCTGCAGGCCCTCGGCGACCGCGGACGCGATCACCTTGGTCAGCAGCGCGGCCGAACGGATCGCATCGTCGTTGCCCGGGATCGGGTAGTCGACGAGGTCGGGATCGCAGTTGGTGTCGAGGATCGCGATGACGGGGATACCCAGCTTGCGGGCCTCGGAGACCGCAAGGTGCTCCTTGTTCGTGTCGACGATCCAGATCGCCGAAGGCACCTTCGCCATGTCCCTGATACCGCCGAGGCTGCGCTCGAGCTTGTTCTTCTCGCGGGTCAGCATCAAGATTTCCTTCTTGGTGCGACCTTCGAAGCCACCGGTCTGCTCCATGGCCTCGAGCTCCTTGAGGCGCTGGAGGCGCTTGTGCACGGTGGAGAAGTTGGTGAGCATGCCACCCAACCAGCGCTGGTTGACGTAGGGCATGCCGACGCGGGTCGCCTCGTCGGCGACGGATTCCTGCGCCTGCTTCTTGGTGCCGACGAACATCACCGAGCCGCCGTGGGCGACGGTCTCCTTGACGAATTCGTACGCCTTGTCGATGTACGTCAGCGTCTGCTGCAGGTCGATGATGTAGATGCCGTTGCGGTCGGTGAAGATGAACCGCTTCATCTTGGGGTTCCAGCGACGGGTCTGATGCCCGAAGTGGGTGCCGCTGTCAAGCAGCTGCTTCATTGTTACGACAGCCATGTTCGGCTTGGTCCTCTTGTCGACGGTTGTCGCCCGGCATCGGGTGATGCCTGGCCCTGGCGTCTGCTGCGATGCCGGACCCGTCGTGAGACGGGACCGCCCGGCATGCGAGTGCAACCCTGGAACTGCGGGGCTGCGCACAGGCGCGCGAAGTCAACTCGCGAGTGCAAGTTGCGGGACTGAGTTTACACCGTTGACGTGCATGCTTTCGCCATCGTCAATCCACAGTGGCTCCGTCATGCACAGATCGGCCGTTGGCGCCTTCCGCCGAGCGCCGCGGCGCGCTGAACTGGGACGATGCGGTTCCTGGCGTTGCTGAGCGTAGTCGGCCTGGTCTGGGCGGCCCCGGCAACCGCCGATGACGGCCGGCTGGACTGGCCGTTGCGCCCGCGACCTGCCGTTCTTCGAGGCTTCGACGCGCCGTCGCCGAACTGGAACCGCGGCCATCGCGGGGTCGACTTGGCGGGCATGCCTGGTCAGGCGGTGTACGCGGCCGCGGCGGGCATCGTGGTGTTCGCAGGCACGCTGGTGGACCGACCGGTGGTGTCGATCGCGCATTCCGGAGGTCTGCGCACCAGCTATGAGCCCGTCGAGGCAGTGGTGCGGGCGGGTCAGCGCGTGGCGGCAGGCTCGGTGCTCGGCGAATTGGTCGCGGGCCATGCCGGCTGCGGCACGTGCCTGCACTGGGGTGCCATGTGGGGAGCGGCGTCGCGCGCGCACTACGTCGACCCCCTCGGTTTGGTGGTGACGACGCCGGTCCGGCTCAAGCCACTGCATCCGGGCTAAATCGGCTGCGCCTATGCCCGCGGGTGAGCCTGATCGTGCACCGCACGTAGGCGTGCCACCGTGACGTGGGTGTAGAGCTGCGTGGTCGCCAGCGTCGAGTGGCCGAGCAGTTCCTGAACCACGCGCAGATCGGCACCGCCTTCGAGCAGGTGCGTGGCCGCGCTGTGCCGCAAGCCGTGTGGGCCGATGTCGGGTGCCCCGTCGACGGCGGCCATCGTCTGGTGCACGACGGTCCGGGCCTGCCGCGGGTCGATCCGCTTGCCACGCGCTCCCAACAGCAGCGCCGGCCCGGACGATTCGGTGACGAGGGCAGGTCTGCCGTCGGCGAGCCACGACTCGTGCGCGCGCAATGCGGGCTCGCCGAACGGCACCGTGCGTTGCTTGTTGCCCTTGCCGAGCACTCTCAGCAGCCGGCGTGACGAGTCGACGTCGTCGAGATCGAGCCCGCACAACTCGCTCACGCGGATACCCGTGGCGTAGAGCATCTCCACGATCAGCCGGTCTCGCAGTGCGAGCGGATCACCTTGCTGCGCACCCGATTCGGCTGCACTCATGGCATCGAGCGCCTGGTCCTGACGAAGAACGGCTGGCAGGGTGCGATGTGCCTTCGGAACCTGCAGCCTGGTGGCCGGATCGGCGTCCATCAACCCCGACCGCGACGCCCACGCGGTGAACGTCTTGACCGCCGAGGTGCGGCGGGCCAACGTCGTTCGCGCGGCGCCTGAGCCGGCCTGCGCCGCCAACCACGACCGCAGCACGGGCAGGGTCAACTGGGCTGGTGCGACGTCCGGCGTTCGCTCGCCAAGGAACGCGAACAACGAGCGGAGGTCACCGAGATAGGCGCGGCGGGTGTGGTCCGAGCGACCACGTTGCAGCGCGAGGTACTCGTCGAACTCCTCGAGTACCGCCTCGACCATGGGGCCCATTCCCCTACCGTCGCAGAGTTCGATGCGTGGGCGCGTGAGGTGAGGACGTGTGTCGAGCGCGAGAGTGGCCGCTGTACCAGAATCCTTCCCCGCCTGCGAGCACCACCACCCTGGGTCAGGCGGGCTGCGGGGTTGGCGGGCTGACTTCGACGAGCATCTTGCCGATGTTGGCTCCGGTGAAGAGTCCGTTGAGCCCGTCGACGCAGGACTCCAATCCCTTGAAGACGGTCGCGCGGTGCGCGAGCAGACCCTCCTGCTCCCACCCGCGCAGCGCATTGAAGGCCTCGTCGAAGCGGCCCCACTCATCGAGCGCGTTGAACCCCTGCATCGAAGCGGTCCTCGCCAGCAGGTTCACGTAGTTGGCCGGTCCCGGGTGCTCGCCGGTGAGGTAGCTGGAGATGACACCGCAGAGCACCACCCTCGCCTTGGCGGCCAGCCGACCGAGAACCGCATCGAGGATCGGACCGCCCACGTTGTCGAAGTAGACGTCGACGCCCTTCGGGCAGTGTTGCTTCAGCGCGGCCGCGAGGCCGGACTCCTTGTAGTCGATGCACGCGTCGAACCCGAAGTCCTCGACCACCGCTCGGCACTTCTCCGGACCGCCCGCGATGCCGACCACGCGGGCACCCGCAATCCTCGCGATCTGGCCAGCCACCGAGCCCGTCGCACCCGCGGCGGCGGACACCACCACCGTCTCCCCCGGCTTGGGCTTGCCGATGCCGGTCATGCCGAAGTACGCGGTGGCTCCTGTCGGGCCATAGATCGACATCACCGCCAGTTGGTCGGTCAAGCCGATTACCGGCGTGCTGAACACGTCGTCCCGAATGATCGAGTAGTCCTGAAAACCCGTCAGCGTGGTCACGACGTCGCCGACGGCATAGGCGTCACACCGCGATTCGACGACCTCGCCGATGCCGGCCGCCCGGATCACGTCGCCGAGCTCCACGGGCGGGAGGTAGCCGGGCTGCCCGTCGAGCCACGTGCGCGCGGCGGCGTCCATTCCGACGTAGGTGGTGCGGAGCAACGCCTCGCCGTCGGCGAGCTCGGGCGTCGGCACGCTGACCATCTCCGTGTCATCGGGGCCAACCAGCCCAGTCGGGCGGCGGCGCAACAGGATCTGGCGGTTCAACCGATCGGGCACGACCCGAAGTTACCCAAGGCGAGGAGGCCTGCGACGGGGAATCACGAACCGACGGGCCGCAGCGTGTCGGGCGTCAGGTCCGCCAGCGTCTTGTAGCCGTCGACACCCATGATCAGGTCGGCCTCGGCGAGCAGTGATCGCAGCACGTGGACGGCACCGTCGGCGCCACCAAGTGCCATGCCGTAGGCGTACGGCCTGCCGATGCCGACGGCCGTCGCGCCGAAGGCAAGGGCCTTGACGATGTCCGAGCCGCTGCGGATGCCGGAGTCGAACAACACCGGAACCCCGTCGGCGGCCTCGACGACGCCAGGCAGGCAGTCGATCGCGGGCAGACCACCATTTGCCTGCCTGCCGCCGTGGTTCGAGCAGTAGATCCCGTCCACGCCACCGTCGATGGCGCGTCGCGCGTCGTCGGGATGTTGGATGCCCTTGACCAGCAGCGGCAGCTTGGTCAGTGACCGCAGCCAGGGCAGGTCACCCCAGGACAGCGAATTGCCGAACACCGAGATCCACTTCAGGATCGCGGCCTGCGGATTCTCCTCCGGTGTCTGCGCGAGTGAGGCGCGGAAGACGGGGTCGCTGGTGTAGTTGGACAGGCACTTGCCACGCAACTGCGGAAAGTTCGACGTCGTCAGGTCACGGGGTCGCCAGCCGGGGACCCAGGTGTCGAGGGTGACGATGATGCCCTTGTAACCGGCCGCCTCCGCACGCTGCACCAGGCTTGCGGCCAGGTCGCGGTCGGTCGGGGTGTACAGCTGAAAGAAGCCAGGGGTGTCACCGAACTCGGCGGCGACTTGCTCGAGCGGATCCTCGGTCAGCGTCGACACCACCATCGGCACGCCGATACGGGCGGCGGCCCGCGCCGCAGCAAGGTCGCCGTGACCGTCCTGCGCGCACAGGCCCATGACGCCGATCGGCGCCATGAACACCGGCGAGGGAAGCGTCAGCCCGAACAACTCGACGGACACGTCTCGTTCCTTGGCACCGACGAACATTCGCGGCATAAGACCCCAGCGCTCGAACGCAGTGACGTTGACACGCTGGGTGCGCTCGTCACCCGCTCCGCCCGCGACGTAGGACCACAGCGACGGCGACATCGCCGCCTGCGCCTTGGCCTCGAGTTCTGCGAACGACATCGGCAGCGACGGCAAGATGCCGGACAGGCCCTGAAGGTAGATCTCTAGCTGATAATCACCGAATGCCATGGCAGCAAGAGTGCCAGCCCGGGATCACGCCGGGGCTTCCGCCTCGGCCTTGGCGAGTTCGGTCTTCCACTGGCGGAACGTCTCCTCGGTCCGGCCGCGCCGCCAGTAGCCGGAGATCGACGCCCATTTCGCCTCGACGCCGCGCTCCTTGCGGATGTAGGGCCGCAGGTTGTGCATCACGGCCTGAGCCTCGCCGTGGATGAAGACCTGTGCCTGACCGGGCAACCAGGCCGACTCCTTCACCGCCGCGATGAGGGGTGCATTGTCACCGGCGTCTGCTTCGGGCACCAGGTCGGCGCGGCCGCCGCGATAGATCCAGCGGATCGCGACGCCCTCGGGCGCCGACAGTGGAACCTCGTCGTCGGGACCGCTGACCTCGATGAACGCCTGACCAATTGCGTTGGGCGGCAACGCCTCCAGCGCGGCACTCAGCGCGGGAAGGCCCGCTTCGTCGCCTGCCAGCAGATGCCAGTCGGCGTCGGGGTCCGGCGAGTAGGCGCCACTCGGGCCCATCAGATGGGCGGGGTCACCCGGCTGAACCGAGGCCGCCCATGGTCCCGCCACGCCGTGTTCGCCGTGCACGACGAAGTCGACGGTGATCTCACGACGGTCGGGATCGGCGTTCCGGATCGTGTAGGTCCGGACCACCGGCCGGTGTTCCTCGGGCAGCTCGCTGAAGCTGTCCAGGGTGAGTGGCTTCGGCAAGGCACTGACGTCGACGTCGTTGCGCACGATGACGAACTTGACGTAGGAGTCGGTGAACTCGACGGGCTTGAAGGTGTCGAAGCCGCTGCCGCCGAGCACCAACCTGATCATGTGCGGGGTGAGCTGCTCGCTGCTGATCACCTGAAACGTGTGCACCGGACGGCCTGCCACGCGTACCTCCCAAGACATTTAGTAGACCTCAATGACTATACGAGCGGGTGAGGGCGGGTGGCGGGCTACGTGTAGCCGCTTGTCCTCGCCGCCTACCGAGCTGTGATCTTCCAGCGGCCTTCGTCGCTCTTGACCAGGCCGGCCAGCTCCAGCGCAGCCAGCGGCCCCAGCACCTGCGTGGGCGGCAGCCCGGCGGACACCGCGACCTCGTCGACGCTTCTGCTTCCGCGCGCGGGCAACCCGTCATAGACCCGGAGCTCCTGCTCGGTGAGCCCGTCGAGGGGCGAGCCCTGGTGGATGAGTTCGGCAGCGAGCTCGCCCATGCGGCCCATCAGTTCGACGATCTCGTCGGCGCGGGTAACCAGATGTGCACCGCTGCGCACCAACACGTGACATCCCGCGGATGCCGAAGAGGTCACCGGCCCCGGCACCGCACACAGCGGTCGGCCCAGAGCCTCGGCCCATGCCGCAGTGTTGGCGGCACCGCTGCGCAACCCGGCCTCGACCACGACGGTCGCGCCGCCGAATGCCGCAACCAGACGATTCCTGGTCAGGAAGCGGTGCCGTGCCGGCCGCAGGCCCGGGGGGTACTCGCTGACGACCAGGCCGTGCGTGGCGATGCGGTGCAACAACGCTGAGTGACCGGCCGGATAGGGCACGTCGACACCGCCCGCGAGCACGGCGACGGTAGACCCGTCGGCCGCCAACGCCGCCCGGTGCGCCGCGCCGTCGATCCCGTACGCGCCGCCCGAAACCACCGCCACCTCCCGTTCGACCAACCCGGTGGCGAGATCTGCCGCGACGTATTCGCCATACCCCGTCGAAGCGCGGGTCCCCACGAGCGCACAGCTGCGCGCTGCGACGTCGGCCAGATGCTCGGGACCCACCGCCCACAGCACCAGCGGCGGATGAGGTATCCGCGCAGGCACGTCGGCGAACGACGTGAACGTGACTCCTGACAATTCGGCGGATCCACGAACGATCAGCCGACCGCCCAGTCGGGCGAGCACTGCGAGATCCTCTGCGGCGCGGTCGATGTCGCGGCGCGCTTCGCTGCGACTCAACAGCGGCTCGTCCACCACGCCACGTCTGATGCAGTCAGCGGCCTCGACGGGTCCGACGTCGTCGACCAAGTCCGCCAGTTCCGGACACGGCGGCTCGACGACCCGCGACAGGTACGCCCACGCATGAAGCTCGGCGGTGTCGATCGTCATCGCGCGGCCCCCGCCTGCCGGAAGCTCAACGCTGTGGTGACGTCCTCGCGGTTCGGCGACGACCGGCCACCGAGATCGCTCAGGCTCCACGCGACGCGCAACGTGCGATCGAGCCCCCTGATGCTCAACACGCCGCGATCGAGCGCGGTGGTCAACGGCGTCATCACCGACGGTGCCGGCCGGAAACGGCGCCGGAGTAGGACGCCGCTGACCTCGGCATTGGTGCGGATGCCGTGCGGTGCCCAACGTTCCGCGGCGGCTTGTCGTGCGGCTGCCACGCGGGCGCGGACGGTGGCCGTCGACTCACCATGTTCGGCGCCCATGGCGCTGGACCGAATGGGATCCATCTGCACACGCAGGTCCACCCGATCCAGCAGCGGCCCCGACAGTCTCCCGAGATACTTGCGCTTGACCGCCGCCGGGCACATGCAGTCGCGGGGATCGGCGGGCGCACACGGGCACGGGTTCGCGGCGAGAATCAGTTGAAACCGCGCCGGATAACGCGCAACGCCGTCGCGGCGCGCGATGCGAATCTCACCGTCCTCCAACGGAGTCCGCAGAGCTTCGAGTGCGCTCACGCCGAACTCGGCGCATTCGTCGAGGAACAAGACCCCGCGGTGGGCACGGCTGACCGCTCCCGGCCGAGCCATTCCCGTGCCTCCCCCGACCAACGCCGCCACACTCGCCGTGTGGTGCGGCGCCACCAACGGTGGCTGCGTGATCAGCGGCGAGTCCTTGGACAACAGCCCCGCCACCGAATGGATGGCCGTGACCTCCAGCGCCTCATCTGATGTCAGTGGAGGTAGCAAGCCTGGAAGTCGTTGGGCCAGCATCGTCTTGCCGATGCCAGGTGGGCCCGTCAGCATCAGGTGATGTGCGCCTGCGGCGGCGACCTCGACCGCGTACCTGGCGTGCGTCTGCCCGACGACGTCGGCGAGCTCGGCCACCACATCCGGATCCACCGGCGCAGTGGCGGTTTCGCGATCCAGTGACACCTTGCCCTCCAGCCATAGTTGGAGCTGGTGCAACGTGCCCGCACCCCACACCTCGATACCGTCGACCAGGCTGGCCTCGGCCAGGTTGTCGATCGGCACGACCACCGTGGGCCAGCCCTCCCGCTTGGCGGCAAGCACGGCGGGCAACACGCCCTTGACGGGACGCACGCGCCCGTCCAGCGCGAGTTCGCCTAGCAGCACGGTCTTCTCGAGCCTCGGCCAGGACTTCTTCAGATGTGCCGACAATACCGACAGCGCGAGCGCCAGGTCGTACACGGAGCCGACCTTGGGCAGCGTCGCAGGCGACAACGCGAGCGTCAGCCGCGCCATGGGCCAGCTGTTTCCACAGTTGGTGATCGCCGCGCGCACCCGGTCCCGCGACTCCTGTAGCGCCGCGTCCGGCAGCCCGACCAGGTGCACGCCGGGAAGCCCCGAGGTGATGTCGGCCTCGATCTCGACCAACTCTGCATCCAGCCCGCGCACGGCCACCGAGAACGCCCGGCCCAACGCCATCACCCCACCCCCTGCACGTGAGTGAGCTCGGGCGTCGCCCGCCGCCCGATGCGCACCCCGACGACGTCGATGCGCACCTGCGCCCAGCTGCCGTCCTGACCGGCCAGCCACAACCCGGCCAGCCGCCGCAGCCTGCGCACCTTGTCAGGCGTCACCGCCAGCGCGACCCCACCGAACTGATCGCTGGTACGCGTCTTGACCTCCACGAACACCACGACACCGCCGGCCTCCGCGGCGATCACGTCCAGCTCGCCGTAGCGGCACCGCCAGTTGCGCGCCAGCACACGCCACCCCAGCGACGTCAGATGATCGACCGCCAGCTGCTCACCAAGCGCCCCGATCTGGGCGCGGCTCACCACGTTCTCCGTCATGGCCCCACCGTCACCGGCGACACGGACACCTCGGCGTCCAAAACGGGCGGTTGTGCACAGACGCGAATTCATCCACAGGCTCGACGATGCAATGATGGCCCGGATGAACGCGGAAGCTCCCGAAACGCGAGATCGCTTCAGCCGCAGCAGTGGCCGGTTGGGAGCGGCGATTCTGGCCGTGGCCACAGCGGCGGCTCTCAGCAGCGGCTGTTCGGACGGCACCATCGTGAACACCGACGAAGCTCCAACGCCCACGGCGGTCACAGCGCCGCCTGCACCCTCGCCGTCGCAGCGTCCCAGCAGCGAACACCTGGCGAACGGCTTCGACTACGCCGCGCAGGGACCAGACGGCGAAACGGGCTACTACTTCACCAGCCCCAGCAAGCGATGGGTGTGTGCGATCTTCCCGCGCAAGACGGCGGGCTGTCAGTCCTCGACCGGATCGGCCATCGCCGTCAAGGGTGCTCCCACCAGCGTGCCCGGCCCGCAGGCCACGGATACCGCGCCGAATGCCATCACGGTCGACAGCACTGGCGACGCTCAGTTCGCGTCGGTCGATCCTCCGGGGTACGCCCTGGTCCCCGGTCCGGCGACCGTTCTCCCCTTCGGCGAGGTGTTGGCCGTCGCGGCATTCCGCTGCAACGTTCAGGAAGCCTCGGGAATCTCCTGCCTGAGCGAAAAGACCGGCAAGGGCTTCACCTTCAGCGCAGACGGTTTCACGTTCCAGTACACCGACCTACCCGGGTAACGCCGGGCTCGGAAACACGGGCGGGTTGAGTCGCGCGAAGCCCTCCTGCCGGAAGTAGGGGAAGTACGGATACGGCGCTCCGCGATGGCTGACCGCGTCGAGACGCGCGACCTGTTTCTTGCTCAACGTCCAACCCACGGCGCCGAGGTTCTCGGACAGCTGCGTGGCATCACGTGCGCCGATGATCACCGACGACACGGTCGGACGCCGCAACAGCCAGTTCAGCGCGACCTGCGGGACCGTCCGTCCCGTCTCCGCGGCGATCGCAGTGAGTTCGTCGACGACGTCGAAGAGCAGTGAATCATCCACGGGCGGACCGGCATCCGCCGTCACGTGCAGCCTGCTTCGTTCGGGCAGACCTCGGCCCCGGCGAACCAGGCCCGTCAGGCGTCCCCATCCCAGCGGGCTCCAGACCAGAGCGCCGACCCCCTGATCCATGCCGAGCGGCATGAGCTCCCATTCGTAGTCCCGCCCGATCAGCGAGTAGTACACCTGATGGGCGACATAGCGAGGCCGATGAGCCGCATCGGCGGCCGAGAGCGACTTCATCAACTGCCACCCCGAGAAGTTGGACACGCCCGTGTACCGGATCTTGCCCTGCGCAACGAGCACGTCGAGCGTCTCGAGGACCTCGCCGATCGGCGTGTGCGCGTCGTAGGCGTGCAACTGAAACAGGTCGATGCGGTCGGTCTGCAGCCGACGCAGTGCCTTCTCGACAGCAGTGATCAGGCGCGGCCGCGACGTTCCCGCATCCCCCGGCCCATCACCGAGCGGCAGCGCCGCCTTGGTGGATATCAGCACCTGGTCACGCCTGCCCACCAGGGCGGCTCCCAGCACCTCCTCGGAGGCGCCATCCGAGTAGACGTCGGCCGTGTCGAACAGCGTGATGCCAGCGTCCAAGCAGATGTCGATCAATCGCCGCGCCTCGTCGACGTCGGTGTTGCCCCACGCACCGAAGAAATCGCCCGATCCGCCGAACGTCGCTGCACCGAAACTCAATTCGGATACGACCAGACCAGAGGTGCCGACCCGCCGATACTCCATCATTGCTCCTAACGAGACTGATTTCCCGATAAGAAATCTAACACCTCCGGCTCACTAATGAAACCCGAGTCCCGTTATGATGTCCGGATGGCGGCATCGACCAGGCCCGGCGGAAGAACGGCCGCCGTCCGCGACGCAGTCCTGCGCGCCGCGGCAGACCTTCTCGTCGAGGACGGGCTGGAGGGCATAGAACTGACGGCCGTCGCGCAACGCGCCGGGGTCGGCAAGTCGACCGTCTACCGCAGATGGGGGTCGGTACCCGGCTTGGTCGCCGACCTCCTGGTCGACATGGCTGACACGTCGTCGCCACGACCGTCCACCGGGGCGCTCCGGTCCGACCTGCTGACCCAGGCGAAGCTCATCCGGCGCACTCTGATAGACGATAGGCAGGGCCGGTTGTTCAAGGCGATCATTGCCGCTGCCACCTGTGACGCGGTCACCGCGAACGCGCTGGCCGACTTCTACCGCAACCGCATCGACGAGGTGTCACCCGTCGTGGTCGAGGCCGTCGCGCGTGGCGAGGCACCTCAGGGCACCGACCCGTCCGAGGTCATCCGCCAGTTGTCGGCGCCGCTCTACTACCGGTTCCTCACCGATACGCGGCCACTGACGACTGCCGACGCCGAACGGGCGGTGGCCGTCACGATGGCGGCGGTCGACGCCGGCGTCTTCGTCAAGGGTTAGCTGATCTCTTCGAACAGCAGCGCGAGCTGACTCGGGGACACCGAGATGCCGCACTGGTTCTTCAGATCGGACAAGGGACGCGCAATGCCCTGCAGGTCGAGGAACTCACCGGGGTGGCCGGTGAAGTAGCCCCGCACCGACGACCGCGCCTCCTCCGGCGACTGAGTGCCCGCCGCGGTCAGCACGTCGTTGGCACCGGGGTGC
>JAOPVF010000396.1 GCA_025963195.1 Mycobacterium sp.
GGAGCAAACCACTCCGTCCATTCGCGAACTCACCCTCCGAGGGGTGGTGCTCGGCGGTGTCATCACGCTCATCTTCACGGCAGCCAACGTCTATCTGGGACTCAAGGTCGGCCTGACGTTCGCCACCGCGATTCCGGCGGCAGTCATCTCGATGGCGATCCTGCGTTACTTCCGTGGGCACACGATCGTCGAGAACAACATCGTGCAGACCATTGCCTCGGCAGCAGGCACGCTGTCCGCGATCATCTTCGTCCTCCCCGGACTGATCATGATCGGGTGGTGGACGGGCTTTCCGTACTGGATCACGGTGGCCGTCTGCATCGTTGGCGGCATCCTCGGCGTGATGTACTCCGTGCCGTTGCGCCGCGCTCTGGTCACCGGTTCGGACCTGCCGTACCCGGAGGGTGTCGCCGCGGCCGAGGTGCTCGAGGTCGGCGAGGCCGCCGTGGACGGCGGCGAGGGCAACCAGCGAAGCCTGCGTGCGATCATCGTGGGTTCCCTTGCAGCGGCGGGATTCTCACTCTTGGCGGCCACCAAGGTGATTCTCAGCGACATATCCGTCTACTTCCGCCTTGGCGCCGGTGGTTCGACGATCGGCGCGAGCCTCTCGCTGGCGCTGATCGGCGTCGGCCATCTGGTGGGCGTCACCGTCGGCTTCGCCATGATCGTCGGTTTGGTGATCTCCTACTTCGTATTGTTGCCGACCCTGACGTGGGGTGACATCGCCGACAGTGACCCAGTGAAGGCCGTCGTCTCGAGCACGTTCTCCCACGACGTCCGGTTCGTCGGCGCCGGTGCCATCGCCATCGCTGCCATCTGGACGCTACTCAAGATCCTCGGACCGATCGTCCGGGGAATCCGCGCGGCCTCCGCCTCAACGCGCCTGCGCCGCGGCGGAACCGAGGTAGAGCTGACCGAACGGGACCTCCCCATCTGGATCGTCGGCGGCACGATCGCGGCGTCGCTGATTCCTATCGGGCTGCTGCTGTGGTGGTTCCTCGAGAGCACGCAGATCGGCGGCAACACACCGCTCATCATCGCGGTGACGCTGGCGTTCGTCGTCGTGCTCGGCGCGATCCTCGCATCCGTCGCCGGTTACATGGCCGGCCTGATCGGTTCGTCCAACAGCCCGATATCGGGGCTCGGCATTCTGGTCGTCGTCGCCGCGTCACTGACGTTGGTGCTGGTGCACGGGCGCAGCGACGACGCCGCGCAGACATTGGGATTGGTGGCCTACGCGTTGTTCGCCACGGCGATCGTCTTCGGCATCGCCACCATCTCCAACGACAACCTTCAGGACCTCAAGACCGGCCAACTCGTCGGCGCCACCCCGTGGCGCCAACAGGTCGCGCTGGTCATCGGCGTCGTCTTCGGCGGACTGGTGATTCCCCCGGTGCTCACCCTGCTGAACACCGCGTTCGGCTTCCTCGGCGCACCGGGCGCCGGTGAGAACGCCCTCGCCGCACCGCAAGCGGCGTTGATCTCGTCCCTGGCCAAGGGCGTGTTCGGCGGCGACTTGGATTGGGGCCTCTTGGGTCTCGGCGTCGCCATCGGTGCCGTGGTGATCGCGATCGACGAGGTGCTGAAGCTGAAGACGAAGTTCGCCCTGCCTCCCCTGGCGGTCGGCATGGGCATGTACCTCCCGATGTCGCTGACCTTGATCATCCCGATCGGCGCTCTGCTGGGCCGCTACTACGACAAGTGGGCGGAACGCACTGGCGGCGACGTCGAGCAGAAGAAGCGCCTCGGCGTTCTGATGGCAACGGGTCTCATCGTCGGCGAGAGCTTGTTCGGTGTGGTGTTCGCGGGCATCGTCGCGAGCTCCGGGAGCGATTCCCCGCTCGCGATCGTGGGTGACGGATTCGAGAACTGGGCCGAGATCCTCGGCGTGGTGGGATTCGTCGCCCTCTTGGCCGTTCTCTACCGGTGGACGCGGCGATTGTCGAGCGCTGACAGCTAGACCTCCCTCATTTATGCGTCAGGCGACGCCCCATCGGCGCGTCGAGTCGACCTTCAGATTCGGGAAACTTCGAGTGTCAACCACCCTCCACTTGTACGGTGACGTGCGGATCTCTCGCGCAGGGCGGGCGTCGACACAGGAGGGCGAGTCAGGGTGAGAATCAACAAACTTGCGGGAGCCGTTGCTGTCACGGCGATCGGGATCGGCGTCGCAGCCGGCACCGTCGCGCCCGCGTCGGCGGCCAACAACATCAAACCGTTCGGTCAGCAGGCGACGCTCAACGACTCCGTCACCGGCGCGCCGATGATCGGTTACACGGTGACGGGGCTTTCCCCGAGCTCCGATGCCGTGCCGCACAACGGCCAGCTGTACGCGGCCACCGTCACGGTCGAGGGCCTTGGCGGTTGGGCCACTCCGTTGGTCCCGTTGTTCAACGCCCGGGCCGAGAGCGGACAGAACTATCAGGTCATCGGCGGGGGCGTCGCTCCGGCGCCGCCGGGTGGCCAGACGACCGGCACGCTCTACTTCGGCGTCGTTGGCGACGTGCCCAACAGTGTCGTCTACAACGATGGAACTCAGGACCTTCTGGCTTGGGTACCAGGCCCCGCCGAGGGCGGTGTGCCCGGAGGGGGCGGCATCACGGAGGGCACAGCGACATCCGAGATCATCGGCAGTGCACCCACTGACGGCGGCCAAGTGACGGGCGGCGATGACTTCGCTCCCGCCGTCGACGCGGCCCCAGTGCAAATCGATCCCTACGAGACGCCCGAGCAGCACGACCGGGGCCGTTGAGAGCGCTTGCGCCGCGTCAGCGGGGGACGTCGGGCGGTGTGATGGAGCGCGGCGAAAGCTGCAGTGTCCGAACGTGTTCGGCGATGGCGGCGAGGTTGGTGGTCCAGACGTCGTCGTGGTCGAGGACGTAGCGCATGAGGTCGTCGAGTTCGGCGGCGCGTGACGGCCGCCCGGTCAGGAACGGGTGGTTGGTGAGCACCCAGCACCCGCCGACCCTTCGCAGGCCGTCGAACTCCAGCTGCCAGATCTCGCGGGCCTTGCGCGGGCTCTCGATCAGGCCGCTGCCGGAGACGTCGGGCAGATAGCAGTACTGCTCCCAGTCGTCGAGCGCCCATTGGATGGGGATCTCGACGAGCGACTGATCGGCACCAGGGGTGATCGCCAGCTCGTACGGGTGATCGGAGTCCATCAGGCTCGAGTCGTAGAGGAAGCCGCGCTCGGCCAGCAGTGCCGGGGTGCGCCACGACAGGTCCCACATCGGGGCCCGATAGCCCGACGGCCGCACACCGGCGACGTCGGCAAGCGCGGCCAGGCCCCGGTCGAGCACGTCGATCTCCTGCTCGAGCGTCAGCTTGGTGGGCTGCTCGTGCAGATAACCATGGTGGGCGATCTCGTGCCCGGCGGCCACGATGCTGCGGATCGCCTCCGGATAGCGATCGGCGGTATGGCCGGGCACGAAGAACGTCGAGGCAATCTGGTGTCGCTCCAACAGATCCAGGATGCGCGGCACCCCGACGAGGGGACCGTAGGCCTGATGGCTCATCACACTCATCCGTGCGCCGACGGCCTCGTTGTCCCACAACACGGCCGACTCGGCATCAACGTCGAAGGTGAAGGCCGCCGCAGCGGTTTTACCGTCCGGCCAACGTATTTGACTCATGCGTCGACCATAAGCGTGATCAGCTCGTAGGCAAGGTTGGCTCCTGCGACGGCGGTGATCTCGGCCTGGTCGTAGGCAGGCGCCACTTCGACCACGTCGGCCCCGACGATGTTGAGCGCGCGCATGGCCCGCAGCACCGCCACC
>JAOPVF010000408.1 GCA_025963195.1 Mycobacterium sp.
GCGATCCACGCCAAGGTCATCGCAGCTGCAGTCGGAGAGGACGCCCCCGAGCGCCCACCGTTGGCCGTGCGCCTGGTCGGACGCCTGCCGTTCCTGCGCACCGTGGCCGGATACGCGGTGGCCATCGGGCCCCTGCCCGAACGCGCTCCCGCCTACGCGCGGCGCTGAACCGGGCGGCACTCACCGCGCTCTCACTGCAGATCGAAGACCCGACGCAGTGGATGATTCCGCTCGCGGGCGCAGGCATCGGCGTGGTGGCGCTCGTCATCATCTGCCTTGCCAACCTGCCGCGGTGTACGACAATTACGGCCGCTTCCTGTCTTGGGGCGCAATCATTTTGGCGCCGCTGTGTGCGGTGCAGATCGTCGACTACTTCATCCTTCGCGACGCCAACTGCACGTCAGGGACCTGTCCCTGCCGATCAACCAGTCCAAGTACGGATATTGGAAGGGCGTGAACATCGTCGCGTTCATCGCGGTCGGCGCCGGTGCGGTCACGTATTCACTGCTGCTGAATCCGGTTTCGTACGAGTCGAGTGCGTTGTTCCGCCACACCACGGCGTCACTGCCCGCCTTCCTCGTCGCAGGTTTGGTGTACTACGTGTTGACCCGATTGGTGGTGCAGCCCCTCGGTTTGGGTGGCTACGACATCCGATCGGCGCGCCGATGACGGGACACGAGTAGACGGCGAGTACCTGCGCAGTCGATGATGTGCGACATGGTTCTGCAGCAGACCGATCCCACCGGCGAGACCAGCAAGGCCGAAGTCGTTCCCGAAGCGCCGTACACCGTCACCGCTCCCGTCCCCTACGCGTCGGGCAGCCCGCTGCGGAACCCGTTTCCGCCGATCGCGGACTATGCGTTCCTTTCGGACTGTGAGAACAGCTGCCTGGTCTCGTCGGCGGGTTCGGTCGAGTGGATGTGCGTGCCACGGCCGGACTCACCGAGCGTCTTCGGTGCGATCCTCGATCGCAGCGCGGGACACTTCCGCCTCGGCCCGTACGGGGTGACCGTGCCCGCGGCCCGGCGCTACCTGCCGGGCAGCCTGATCCTGGAAACCACCTGGCAAACCCACACGGGTTGGCTGATCGTGCGCGACGCGCTGGTGATGGGACCCTGGCACGACATCGAGACCCGGTCGCGAACCCACCGCCGCACCCCGATGGACTGGGACGCCGAACACATCATGCTGCGCACCGTCCGCTGCGTCAGCGGCGTGGTGGAGCTGGTGATGAGTTGCGAGCCTGCGTTCGACTACCACCGCGAGGCCGCCACCTGGGAGTACTCGGCGGGAGCGTACGGCGAGGCCATCGCACGGGCAAGCAAGAATCCGGAGGCCCACCCCACGCTGCGGCTGACCACCAACCTGCGCGTCGGGCTGGAAGGCCACGAAGCGCGGGCACGGACCCGTCTCAACGAGGGCGACAACGTCTTCGTCGCACTCAGCTGGTCCAAGCACCCCTCTCCGCAGACCTTCGAGGAAGCCTCCGAGAAGATGTGGAAGACCAGCGAGTCGTGGCGCCAGTGGATCAACATCGGTGACTTCCCCGACCATCCGTGGCGCGCCTACCTCCAGCGCAGTGCACTGACGCTGAAGGGTCTGACCTACTCCCCGACCGGCGCCCTGCTAGCAGCCAGCACCACGTCGCTGCCGGAAACGCCTCAGGGCGAACGCAACTGGGACTACCGCTACGCGTGGGTGCGTGACTCGACGTTCGCACTGTGGGGTCTGTACACGTTGGGGCTCGACCGCGAGGCCGACGACTTCTTCGCGTTCATCGCCGACGTGTCGGGCGCCAACAACGGTGAGCGCCACCCGCTTCAGGTGATGTACGGCGTCGGCGGGGAACGCACCCTCGTCGAGGAGGAACTGAACCACCTCTCCGGCTACGACAACTCCCGGCCCGTGCGGATCGGCAACGGCGCGTTCGACCAGATGCAGCACGACATCTGGGGCACCATGCTCGATTCGGTGTACCTGCACGCCAAGTCGCGCGAACAGATCCCGGAGATGCTGTGGCCGGTGCTCAAGAACCAGGTCGAGGAGGCCATCAAGCACTGGCGCGAACCCGATCGCGGCATCTGGGAAGTGCGGGGCGAACCGCAGCACTTCACCTCGAGCAAGGTGATGTGCTGGGTGGCCCTTGATCGCGGCTCGAAACTGGCGGAGCTGCAGGGCGAGAAGAGCTACGCCCAGCAGTGGCGGGCGATCGCCGAGGAGATCAAGGCCGACATCCTGGCCCACGGCGTCGACGGTCGCGGCGCGCTGACCCAGCGCTACGGCCACGACGCGCTCGACGCATCGCTGCTGCTGGTCCCCCTGGTGCGGTTCCTGCCGTCCGACGATCCGCGCGTGCGCGCCACGGTGCTGGCCATCGCCGACGAGCTGACCGAGGACGGGTTGGTGTTGCGTTATCGCACCGAGGAGACCGACGACGGACTGCGGGGCGAGGAGGGCTCGTTCACCATCTGTTCGTTCTGGCTGGTGTCGGCATTGGTGGAGATCGGCGAGATCAGCAGGGCCAAGCACCTGTGCGAGCGGCTGCTGTCGTTCGCCAGCCCGCTGCACCTCTACGCCGAGGAGATCGAGCCGCGCACCGGCCGCCACCTCGGCAACTTCCCGCTGGCGTTCACCCACCTGGCACTGATCAACGCCGTGGTGCACGTGATCCGCGCCGAGGAGGAGGCCGACAGCACCGGCGTCTTCCAGCCGGCGAACGCGCCGACCTAGAGGTCAGCCGCCGACGGCACGCAACAAGGGTCGGCCGAACGACTGCTCGGCGCGCGCTCGCCACTGCAGGTGGAAGTCCACGACAAGGGGCGCAGGTACCGCCAGCGCCACGGGAGTGAGTCGGTTGTTCACCTCGTCGCGCGCCACACCGGTGATCACGCGCCCACCGAAGCCGTCGGCGCGGGCAGGAACGGTGGCGGTGACGGTGGCCTCGTCGACACCGAGGTGTGGGCGCAGGTAGAACTCGCCGCCTGGTTCGCAACCCGACAGCTCGGCACCGTCTTCGTCAAGCAGCCATCCACCCGAAACCGTCAGCGCAACAGCGTCATTGGCGTGCAGTCGAAGCGGGCCGATCAGACCGCCATCGGCCACGGCGGCGACGGCCGACAGTTCAGGGGCCACCGCATGGCCGCGGGCCCAGCGGGCGCCTGCGAGCAGATAGTGGTAGAGATGGACGACGCGGTCGGGGTTGAGATAGTGGCTCTGTTCCGCAGAGCCTGCCAACACCGCGCATCCCCGTTCTCGATCTCGGCTCGCTAGCCCAGCTTTCGCAGGGCGCGTTGGCAATTGCGTTCATCGGCCTCATCGAGGCGCTGTCGATCGCGAAGGCGATTGCGCACCAGTCGCAGCAGAAGATCGACTACAACCGCCAGATCCTGGCCGAGGGCCTTGCCAATCTCACCGGCGGCTTCTTCCAGAGCCTGCCCGGGTCGGGTTCGCTGTCGCGGTCGGCGATCAACTTCCAAGCCGGTGCGGTGACCCGCTTCTCCGGCATCGTCGCCGCGGCGACGGTGGCGGTGGCTCTCTTGCTTTTCGCCCCCTTGCTGCACTACGTGCCGACGGCCGCGCTGGCGGGCTTGCTGCTCGTCACCGCGGTGCGGCTCGTCGACTACAGGCGGTTGATCACCACGGTGAAGGCGTCCCGCTACGACGCGGGACTGGTCGTGATCACCGCGCTCACCGGGATCCTGTGGGATCTCGACAAGGCGGTTCTGCTCGGCATCGCGCTGTCGGTCGTGCTGTTCGTGCCGCGGGCGGCCAAACTCAAGGCGGCCGAGCTGGCGATCACGCCCGAGGGCGTGGTGCGTGAGCGGTTACCCGATGATCCCGTCGATCCGTCGACGGTCATCTACGACCTCGAGGGCGAACTGTTCTTCGGGGCCGCCCCCGAACTGGACAAGTACTTCGACACGCTGAGGGAAAGAATCCACACCGGTGGAATCCAAGTCGTCATCCTGCGCCTGAAACGGGTGCGCGATCCCAACGCCGTGTGCATCGAGCGCCTGGAGCACTTCCTTCGCGAGGAGAACGGTCGCGACGTGTCCGGGCGCCGCGTCACGATCCTGCTCGCCGGCGTCCGGCCCGACGCGCTGAAAGTGTTGCAGAACAT